>DMJA01000040.1 GCA_003451935.1 Verrucomicrobiota bacterium
CCCCCACATACACCACCTCCGGCAACGCCCCGATCGCCGCCACCTGCCCCGGCGTCGCCTCCACCAAAAACGCGTTCTCTGGAATGTAGCCTTTGATTTTCGCCCCGGCCGCCTCCAGCGACTTCCGCCGCTCCGGACGAATCACCTCATTGAACTGCACCAGCCACGGCGACGTCCCCCGCACCGTCGGCTTCTGCGCCGCCACCGGCGTTCCCGACCGCACCGCGCGCGACGCCGCCTGCTGCGCCGCGCCCACCGTGTCCACCACTCCCCAATCCAATATAACAGGCGGAGGCCCCGCCCCGGCCGCCGAGGCCACCGCGCAACACCCCGCCACCCACCCTATCCGGAATTTTCGCATTTCTCTTATGCCAAAGGCTTGATTGTTAGGTTAAGGTTAAAGCGTTTTTCCTGGGGATGCAAATCATTTTCGAAACAATTGTCCACGCCGGCAAATCCCCCCAAAAAAATGCAAAAAAAAGTGGTGGCGAGAATCGGGATCGAACCGATGACACATGGATTTTCAGTCCANNTCCATTGCTCTACCAACTGAGCTATCTCGCCACCCAAAGTGTTCCGCGTGTATAGCGGGTTTTCAGCCCCCCTGTCAATATTGGCTTCCGAAAATCTCGCCGCGCCCGGCTGTTCTTTCGTGCAATTCGTGTGTTTCGTTGTTGAATGGCCTTGCGCCCCGGTCTTATCTTCCCCCCCATGAATCCGCCCTGCCCCTTCTGCGAACTGTCCGTTGAGCGCATCCTCGCAACCGACGGCCCCTGCCTCGCCTTCCGCGACGGCTTTCCCGTCAGCGACGGCCACACCCTTGTCATCCCCCGCCGCCACGTTGCCTCTTTCCGCGAACTCACCCCCGACGAGTGGGCCGCCGCCCTCCGACTCGCGAAAAAACTGGCCGCCGACCTCCAAGCCGCCGACCCGACCATCACCGGATTCAACTTCGGTGCCAACGACGGACTCGATGCCGGCCAATCCGTCTTCCACTGCCACCTGCACCTGATTCCCCGCCGATCCGGCGACCACCCCGCCCCCCGCGGCGGCATCCGCGGCGTCATCCCCGGCAAAGCCCACTATTAGAGGACGGGGCGGAACCCCCGGCCGCTTCCTGCGGCCGGGGAAGGGTCAAGCCTGCGGCTTGGGACCGCCATAGACGTAATCCACATAGGCCTTGTCCATCGGCTTTGTCGCCAGCGCCACCACCACCGCCGTTAGGATTGACAGGGGCAGGGCGACCACGATCGGATCCACCACGGTCCACGTCAGGCTCCAATCGGCCGGCACGAGGTTGGGCTTGCCGAACCAGGCCTGGCAGAGCCCGAGGCCCCCGGCCGTCTTGCCGTTCACGAACAGCAGCCAAAATCCGCTGGTCAGGAAGCCAACCAGCAGCGAGGCCACCGCCGCCGGCTTGGTCATCCGCTTCCAAAACAGGCCGAACACGAACATCGGCAGGAACGACGAGGCGCACAGGCCCATGAAGATCGCCGTGGCCAGCGCGATGATGTTTCCGCGCACGTACTTGCCCAGCACCAGCGCCACCACGATGCCCACGATGATGGCGAAGCGGGTGACATGGATGGACTTGCTGCCATGCTGGTGATGCGCGAATTGCTCGAACACATCGCGGCCCAGCGCCGTGCCCATCGTATGGAACTGGCTGGACATCGTGCTCATCGCCGCCGACAAGAGCGTCAGCATGAACACCACGCCGAACCAGTGCGGCAGCGCGCTGCGCACGTAGGCCGGAATCAAGGTGTCGGTGTTGCCCTGCAGCGTCGTGCCCGGCCCCACCGAGCGCAGGACGGCAATCAGGCGCGGTTTCAGCGTGTCGGGCGCGTCCCCCTCCCCTTGCACGATTTCCATCTTGTCCGTCCACAACACATAGTTCAGCGGGGAATCGTCGCTGGCCCCCGGCAGGCGGTAGGCGACGAAGCGCTTGGCGCGGGCCTTGATTTCGTCGGAGGCATTCGCCGGCACCAGGGCCAGCTTGCCTTTGCCGTCCGCGCCCGCATCCAGCAGCGCCGCGTCGTCCACCACCTGGCAAACGATCTCCTCCTGCTGCAAAAAATAGACGTTCGACAGCGCGCCGACCGTGAAGGCCACGCCCGTCATGAACAGGATGAAGATTCCGCCCGCCGCCGCCGCGCGGTTCAGCGACTGCTTCGACTTGACCGTCATGAAGCGGACGATCAACTGCGGCTGGGCCAGCACGCCGATGCCCACGCCCATCACGATGGTGCTCACCAGGATCCACCACATGTGGTAGGCGACTCCGCCCGGAGGGGCCAGCCCCGGCTCCGCGAAGCCGAACTTCGGCATCGCCGTCCACCCTTGGTGCCCGATCGCCTTCAGGAATCCCGGCACCTGGTCCTTCAGCGCGCCCAGCGCGGCGTGCGCCTCCGTCACGCCCCCGAGCCGCCCGTACGTCGCCACCAGCAGGATGGCCATGCCCACCAGCATGATCGCGCCCTGCATCGCATCCGTCAGCATCACGCCCTTCAGCCCGCCGGCGATCACATACGCCGCCACGATCAGCGCGAAGATGTACAGCGCGCTATCATAGGAGATGTGGAAGATCGGCGCCATGAATTCCGCCCCGCCCACCATCACCGCCATCGCATAGAGCGGCATGAAGCAGAAGATGATCAGCGCGCACAGCACCTGCAGCAGGCGGCTGTCGTAGCGTTTGGCGATCAGCTCGGGGAACGTGTGTGCGTCCAGGTGGTGCCCCATCCGCCGCGTCGGGTTCCCCAGGAACACGAACGCGATGAAGATGCCGACGAATATGTTCAGCACCGTCAGCCACAGCACCCCCATGCCCAGGCTCGCCGCCGTGCCGCCGAAGCCCACGATCGCGGATGTGCTGATGAACGTGGCGCCGTACGACAGCGCCATCACGATCGGATTCGCGCTGCGGCCCGCCACCAGATAGTCCGCCGCCGTCTTCGTCTGCTTGTACCCCAAATACCCCAGATAGCCCGTCGCCATCAGATAGACGATGACGAGGATGATGCTCAGCAAGTCCATGGTTGTTCCTCCCCTACAGGGCGTCCTCGACTTCGGTCTTTTCTTCCTTCGCCCAGTCCACGTCTTCCTTCTTCACGGGCTCCTCGCCCTTGTTCCAATGGACGATTCCATAGACCACGCACAACACCGCACTCGCCAGGCTCAGCACATAGGCCAGCCAAACGGCCGGACTCTCGATTCCCAGGACCATCGCATCCTCCTTTATGGATGGAGCCGCAAAACGGACGAAAAGCCCGGCCGCGATCCATTGCCGGAAATTGTCTGCGCAGGTGTTTCTCCAAGGCAATACAAATTACACCCCGGAACGCATTTTGTTTGGATGGCCGCCGCCCCCTCCGCGACGGGCATCCGTGGCATGGCCAAGGAAAGGCTTCAGGCAAAAGCCTGAAGCCGTCGCCGCAATCCTGCGGCGGTCATTCGGCCTGGATGGGCACGGTCTTGCGCTTGGCTTGCTCCTCCGCGCGCTTCGGCGCGGTGAAGGTCAGCATGCCCTTCTTGAAGGTCGCCTTGGCCTTCGAGGCATCCACGCCGGCGGGCAGCCCGATGGCGCGGTGGAACGATCCATAGGATTGTTCGCGCCGGAACCAGTTCTTGCCCTTTTCCTCCTGCTCGCTCTTCTTCTCGCCGCGAAGCGTCAGGACATCGTCCTGCAACTCGATGGAGATATCCTTCTCGTCCATCCCCGGGAGTTCGGCCGACACCTTGACCTCCGTGTCCGTTTCGGAGACGTCCACCTGCGGCGTGAACGCGGCGGGAGCCCACTCCCCCTCCACGCCGCGCTCGGCCAGCGGGTATTCACCGAAGAAATCCTCGAACAATCGGTTCATCTCCCGCTGGAAACCCCGGTACGGACCGGCTTCCTCCCGATAGCTAGGAAGGTGCTCATGGCGATGCCGGAGAACCAGATGCTTGCCACTCATACTTCTTCACCTCCTTTCTCCTCCTCCGCAGGATATTATATCACTTTTCCGGAGAGCCGAAAAGGCCGGAGGAAGGGCGGAATTTCAAGGGATTGCCCGGCAACGGAC
>DMJA01000294.1 GCA_003451935.1 Verrucomicrobiota bacterium
GGGTGGGCCTGGTGGTGGCCGCCCTTTTGATGATGGCCCTGATGGCCGATTTGCGGCACCTGTCCCGCCACTTGGGCGGAGGGGCGCGCGGAAAGCCTGGCCCCCGCAAGGGCGATGCGGCGGATATCGCCAAAGGGGAGGGCCCGCGCTACGTGGATCCATCGGGGCTGTTCAGTTTCGTGCCGCCGCGCAACTGGGTGCGGGTGGGGAATCCTGCGAGCGGAGGTTTCTACAACGTGGTGTTCCAAGGGCCCTACGGCATGGACCTGTGCATTCAGGTGGTGGCGACCAATGGACTCACGTTCGACAAGCTGATCGAGAGCCTGCGGCGCGTGGAACGCAATCTGGCGGCCGACACGCACATGGATTTTGCCTACGTGGGGCCGTACCGAGCCGTGAAACGCTCCGTGCAACTCTTCAAAAGCCGGGTGCTGCTGCTGGATTTTATCACGGGCGACCTGGCCCACCACGTGCAATTTAGCGTGCCGCCCCACCTCTACGACGAATATGAGCCGGTCTTCCTGCGCCTGATGCAGACCTACGAGCCGGGGCGCATCCTGGTTGCGCCCGAACCTTCCGCCGCGCCTTGAATCCGGCCACATCCGAGGTTTCCCGTGTGGCCACGCGCCAACCCTGTCCTTGGCGTATCCCCCGTGGCCAATGGCATGCACTTATGCGCATATGCGCATAAGCTAAAACAACAAACTCTTTTGTTTCTTGGTCGTGCCGCGCAAGCATTCCACGGCAAGCCCCCGCCCTTTCCGTGGTTGTTTTCCGTGCCCGGGATTGGCATGATGCGCCCACTTATGTCGCAAAAGAAAACACACGAGATCGCCTGTCCGCTTTGTGGCCGGGAGCAGGAAGTGGAGCTGTGGGATTCCGTTGATGTGGGCGAGGATCCGGAGCTCCGCGATCGGTTGCTGTCCGGCCTCATCAATCGCGTGGAGTGCGCCGGTTGCAAGAAATGGTTCCGCATCGACAAGCCGCTGGTCTACCATGACCGGGAACAGGATATCTTCATCCATCTCGAGCCGCTGGCGGGCGGCCGCACTCTGAAACAGGCCGAGAAGGGCTTCCAGGAGGTGCTGAAAGAGCTGGAAAACCTGATGCCGGAGGATGTCGCGCCGCTGGAGATCCACCTTGTGGTGGAGTGGAGCGAACTGATCGAGCGCATCTTTCTTCTGGAGGAGGGACTCGACGCGCGCCTCGTGGAGCATATCAAGTACATGATGTTCCAGCAGAATCCCGATAAGATTCCGGCCGAGAAAAAAGGCCTGCTGTTCGATGCGCAGGATTCGACCGACGACCAGCTCTGCTTCGTCGTGCAGGACCGGGCCACGAAGAAGTTGGAGGCCGTGCTGAACTTCGCGCGCGCGGATTACGAGGCGCTGGTCAACGTGTTTGACTCCGACGACCAAATGGCGTTGCTGGAGGAGCAGTTCCCGGGACCCTATCTGAACGGCCGCCTTCGCTATCTGCGGGACATGGCGGAACAATAGGAGCGGGCCATGGCCAGGGAATCGCTTGAACTGCAGCAGGCGCGCGCCAAGACCCTCCTGCGCCGCCTTCGGAAGGCCTATCCGGACGCGAAGTGCGAGCTGGATTGGGCCACGCCGCTGGAGCTGGCCGTGGCGACCATCCTTTCGGCCCAGTGCACCGACAAGCGGGTGAACAAGGTGACCCCGGCGCTCTTCAAGAAGTACCGCGCCGCGAAGGACTGGGCGGAGACGCCGCAGGATACGCTGGAGAGGGAATTCCATTCGACGGGCTTCTTCCGCAACAAGGCGAAGAACGTTCGCGCGCTGATGGCGCGGCTGGATGCGGAGTTCGGCGGGAAGCTGCCAAAAGACTTTGATGTGCTCATTTCGTTGCCGGGCATCGGCCGCAAGACGGCGAATCTGTTGGTCGCGACCGTGTTCGGCCGGCCGGGCCTGGTGGTGGACACGCACTTTATCCGCCTCTCGAACCGGCTCGGGTTCGTGAAGAACGAGCAGGATGCAACGAGGATCGAGCGAACCCTCCAGAAGATCGTGCCGGAAAAGGATTGGACCGACTGGTCGCACGCGATGGTGTTCCACGGCCGGCGGTGCTGCTTTGCGCGCCGCCCGAATTGCGCGGGATGCGCGGTGAAGACGCTGTGCCCCTCGGCCCGGACGGACGGAAAGCCGCCGAAGTAGGGGAATGGAAAACCGCAACGTCATCCGGTTCGCGTTCACGGTGGGCGGCTTCACGATGCTCAGCCGCGTGCTGGGCATGGTGCGCGACGTCCTGACAGCCGGAGTGTTCGGCACGTCTTTGGCGATGTCGTCGTTCGTGGTGGCGTTCCGCATTCCGAACCTGTTTCGCGCGCTGTTCGGCGAAGGGGCGCTGTCGTCGGCGTTCGTCCCGGTCTTCATGGATTCGCGCCGCAACGAGGGCGAGGACGCGGCGTGGCGGTTGGCGCGCCGGGTGGTCACGCTGGTGGGCGCCGCGCTGCTGGGCATCGTGGCGCTGGGCATCGCGGGGATGAGCGCGGCGCTGCTGTTCCCGGGCCTTGGCGAGAAGGCGTTGGCGGTGCTGCCGTTGGCGCGGATCATGCTACCCTATGTTTTTTTCATCTGCATGGCCGCGCTGGCGATGGCCGTGCTGAATTCCTACCGGAAGTTCTCGGTTTCCGCCTTCACGCCCGCCTTGCTGAATATCACGTGGATCCTTTCCATCTGGCTCATTGTCCCGCTGGTCCGGGGCGGCGCGTCCCGCCAGATCCAGACGCTGGCGTGGACGGTATTCGCGGCTGGCGCGGTGCAACTGGCCTACCAAATTCCCTCGCTGTTGCGCGTGGGTTGGCGGCCGGGCGTGGACATGGATTGGCGCGATCCGCGCGTCAAGCAGGTCTTCCTGCTGATGGGCCCGTCGGCCCTCGGCCTCGCGGTGAACCAGATCAACGTGCTGGTGAACAGCATGATTGCCATGTTCGGGGTAGGGGCGTGGGCGCCCTCGGCGCTATTTTACGCCGAGCGGCTGATCTACCTGCCCCAAGGCATCCTCGCCACCGCGCTGGGGACGGTGCTGCTGCCCGTGCTCTCGGACTTCGCGTCGCAGAAGAAGCACGCCGAAATGCGCGAGGCCATCCACCACGGCCTGCGCACGCTGCTGTTCGTGATGACGCCCGCCTCGGCGGGCCTGTTCGTGCTGGCTGGCCCCGTCGTACAGATGCTGTTCGAGCAAGGCTCGTTTGATCCGCAGAGCACGGTGCTGACCGCCCGCGCTCTTTCCTTCTATGCGCCGGGGCTGATGGTGTTTTGCCTCGCCAAGGTCTTCGTGCCCGCGTTCTACGCCCTGCAGGACACGCGCACGCCCGTCAAGATCGGCCTGTGCGTCGTGTCGTTGAACCTGACGCTCAACGTGGCCTGCGCGCTGACGCTTCCGGAATACTGGCGGCACGCCGGCATGGCGTTCTCGACCGTGATTGCCGAAGGCTTCAACGGCCTGATGCTGGCCTTCTTCCTTCGCCGCCGCCTGGGTCCCTTCGGCATCCGGGGCATCCTCGCGGGGCTGGGGCGCGCCGTTGGCGCGGCCGTGCTGATGGGCGCCGTGGCCTTCTTTGCGGAACGCGAGCTCACCACTTGGCTCTACGTCTATCTGCCCCACAAGGCCGCGCAGATCATCGGCGTGCCCACGGCCATCGCGTTGGGCATCGCGGTCTATTTCGGAATCGCCCGGGCCTTTCGTTTCCCCGAACTGGGCTTCGTCCTCGACGCCCTCCGCGCCAAGAAGCAGAAGAAAACCGCCGAGCCGATGCCATGAACGTCATCGTCTACGGAGACATCGGCGCGGGCAAGAGCACGGCGGTGTGTGCCGCGATGAAACTTCTGGGGTGGGGCGGGCCCGCCGGATTCTTCACGCATTGGGACGGAAAGGGGCGCGGGGCGGACGTGCTGTATGTCGAGACCTGGTCCGGAGGGAAGCATCCCATGGCGCGGCGCATTTCCAAACCCGCCGTTCCGGGCGGGCTCTCCTACGAACCCGAAGCCGGCTTCGAGAAAGTGGCCGTGGCCAGCTTGTCGGGCGCGGAAACAGGCCTCCCCGTTGTGATCGACGAATTGGGGCTGATCGAGCTGGATTCGGCCGAATTCATGGCGGCGGTGGCGAAGCTCTTTCGCGGTTCCGCGCAGGTGCTGGCGGTCGTCCAGCATCGCGCGCTGGCGCGCTGGCTGGGCGTCATTGGCCCGGAAAACGCGCCCCATCTGCTGAAGGTGGATTCCTCCTCCCGCGATGCGCTGCCCGAGGCGATCGCCGCGCTGTTCCAATCCTGAAATCCATTCTTCCCCGAGAAACCGGTTGATTTTTCCACTTGCGGATTCCGATATACACGGATATGTATATCGGCATATGAGACTGCATGTGAAGGTGGCGCTGGCGAGCGAGGCGGACGAGGAGTTCTGCGGTTCCGGGCTTCTGCAGCTGCTGGAAGGCATCGGGCGGCACGGCTCGATCCACCAGGCGGCGCAGGACATGGATTTGTCCTACGTGAAGGCGCTGAAGATCCTGAACCGGCTGGAGCGTGAGCTGGAGGAGACCTTGCTCGTGCGCCACAAGGGGGGGGCGTCGCACGGCAGCACGGAACTGACGCCGTTCGCGCGACGGTTCATGGGCGATTTCGCGAAGATGCGGGAAGAGGCCCGGCGGGCGGCGGACCGGGCGTTCAAGGGATTTGAAAAGCGATACGGGCGGAAACCGAAATGAAAAGAAAATATCCAATATCCAATATCCAATATCCAATATTCAAATTTTTGATGTTGGGATTGGCACTCTTGCTGGGCGAGTCGGTTTTGGCCCAGGAGGCATCGCCCGTGTTCACGCTGGGCGAGGTGCTGGTGGTGGGGACGGAGGACGCGGCGGGCGACGGGGCGGCGGAACGCGTCACGGGGGCCCAGGCCGAGCAACGGGGGCGCGCCAACGTGGCGGATGCCGCGGCGCTGGCGCCGGGCGTGACCTTGACGCGAATCGGCGGGCGCAACGAGGCGGCGGCCTACGTCCGCGGATTCGACACGCGGCAGGTGCCGCTGTTCATCGACGGCATTCCGGTCTATGTGCCGTACGACGGCAACGTGGACATGGGGCGGTTTGACACCTTCGACATGTCGGAGCTGTCCATTTCCAAGGGCTACAGCCCGGTGATCTACGGTCCAAACACGCTGGGCGGCGCGATCAACGTGGTGAGCCTGCGACCGACGCAGCCGGAGGAATTCATGGTGCGTGCCGGCGCGTTCAGCGGGGAGGGATACTCAAGCGCGTTGCGCGGCGGGCTGTTGCGGGACGAAGGGTATGCGCAGGCAGGCGTGTCGTATCGCGCGCGCGATCATTTCCGCGTATCGGATGACTTCGAAGCGACGAAGAACGAGGACGGCGGGCGGAGGGAGAACTCGGACAGCCAAGACCTGCAGGTCAGCGCAAAAATGGCGTGGACGCCGGGCGGCCAGGGCGACGAGCTCGCCGTCGGCTTCGTGCGGCAGGACAGCGAGAAGGGCGTGCCGGTCTACGCGGGGACGGACACCAACACCATGCCGCGCTATTGGCGCTACACGGAATGGATCAAGAACAGCGTCTATGCCGTGGGGAACAAGACCCTCGGACAGACGGGCTATGTGAAGCCGCGTTTCTATTACGACACCTACGAGAACACGCTGAAGGCGTACGACGACGCGACGTATTCGACGCAGACGAAGAAATCGTCCTGGACGAGCATCTACGATGACTACACGGTCGGCGGATCGGTCGAAGGCGGCGCGACGGTGGCCGAGCGCCACCAACTGCGAGGCGCGGCGCACTACAAGCAGGACGTGCACCGCGAGCACAACGTCGGTAGCCGGACCTCGACCTACAAGGACGAGACCGTCGCGGTCGGGGCGGAGGACCGCATTGCCCTGGTGGAGAAGCTGGCGCTGGCGGTTGGCGCCGATTTCGCGGCGCGCAACAGCTTGGAGGCGGAGGACGTCTCGGGCAAGGCACCGGTTCGCTTCGACGACAACGACAACCAGGCGGTGAATCCACAGGCGGGCCTGTTCTACGCCGTGACCGGCGGCACGTTCCGCGCGACGGTCGCGCGAAAAACGCGCTTTCCCACGCTGAAGGATCGCTACTCGTATCGCCTCGGAAAGGCGTTGGCGAATCCGGGCCTGGATCCAGAAGTCGCCATGCATTATGAAGTTGGCTACGAAGGCCGGATCGTAGATGGCCTCGACGGCCACCTGAGCGGGTTCTACAGCCGGCTGGACGACACGATCCAGCAGGTGGACCGGGTGGCGCAGGACGAGGAGGGGGCGTGGCTCTACCAGCTCCAGAACGTCGGCGAATCGGAAAGCGGCGGTGTGGAAGCGGGGCTGGCGTGGATCCTCTTGCCGGAACTGAAGACGGGATTCGACTACATGTATCTGCACCGCGAGAACCTCTCGCATCCCGAGATCAAGCTGACGGATTCCCCGGAGCACAGCCTGAAGATGTACGTCGAATGGGAGGTTTTCTCCCGCCTGACGCTGGTGCCGAACCTCGAGTACAATTCATCGCGATACTCTTCGTCGATCGGCACGAAGGCGGACGGATTCTGGCTGGGCAACCTCGATGCGCAGGTGGCGCTGCCTCGCGGATTCGGCCTGAATGCGGGCATCCGGAATGTCTTGGACGAGGACTACGAGCTGAACGAAGGCTATCCGGAAGAGGGACGCAACTACTACGTGAGCGTCCAGTACCGGTTCTAAGGCGAAATCCCTCCATGCTTGGCAAGGACCTGATCCAGGACATCGACTTCGGCGCGCTCTACCGGGAGCAGTGCCGGCGGTCGTCGTTCGGCGCGCGGACGAGCGCGGATTGGGACCGGCGCGCGGAGCGGCGGAGCCGCGGCGAAGGCGACAGCGACTACAGCCGGGCCTTCCTGGCGCGGATGGATTTTTCGGGCGCGAAGACGGCGCTGGACATCGGGTGCGGCACGGGAAACCTCGCCATTCCGCTGGCCCAGCGCCTCCGAAAAGTCCATGCGCTGGATTTCTCCCCGGAAATGCTGCGCTTCCTGGAAATCAACCGGAAGCGCGCCGGCGTGGAGAACATCGCCGTGCACCGGCTGTCGTGGACCGATTCCTGGAAGGGCGTGCCGCCGGCGGACATCGTGATTTGCTCCCGCGCGATGAGCGTGGATGATCTGCGCGGCGCGCTGGAGAAGATGGACCGGAAGGCCAAGATGCGCTGCTACCTGACGCTCCATGCCGGCGGGAGCTATCTGGGGCCGGATGTCCTCGCGCTGCTTGACCGGGAGATGGAACCGCGCCCGGACTACATCTATGCGGTGAACATCCTCTACCAGATGGGCGTGAAGGCGCAGGTGGATTTCCTGCGGTCGAGGGGGGGGATGGGCTATGCCTCGGCGGAGGATTTCGTCGGAGCCGTCCGGTGGCGCGTGGGGGAGCTCGCGAAGAAAGAGGAGGCTCGCCTGCGGAAGTTCTTTGCCAAGCTGCCACGCGAGGCGGACGGCTCGGCGCGCTATCGGCACGATTTCGAGTGGGCGATGCTGTCGTGGGAAAAGGTTTTGCGATGAATGTGGCGGAACAGCCCGGCTCGGCGGGGACGCCTCGCCCTACCGGCAATCCGGATTCCATCTCCGAGGTAGGGCGTCCCGACTCTCCCAGAGGTCGGGACCGGGTGAGCCGGGGTCCAGCCCATCTCGATCGGCAGCGGGCCGTGGAGCGGCTGACGGCGCTCTGGGCCTTGAACGAGGCGGGGCTCGGCGGCCTGATCCACGCGATGCGCGTACCGTTCACCGGGATCGTGGTCGGCTCGACGGCGGTGGTGCTGATTGCGCTGATCGCGTTCTTCGCCGAGCGGAAGGCGAAGGCGATCCTGAAGGCCACCGTCATCGTCCTGCTGATCAAGGCGGCGGCCAGCCCGCACACCCCGCTGCCGGCCTATGTCTCCGTTTCCTTCCAAGGGCTGGCGGGCGCGCTGCTGTTCGGCGCGTTGCCGTCGGTGCGGCTTGGCGCGTTGCTGCTGGGGCTGCTGGCCCTGTGGCAGGGCGCGGTCCAGAAGCTGCTGGTGATGACGATCCTCTATGGCAAGTCCCTTTGGGAGGCCGTGGATTCGGTCGGGCGCTGGATCCTGGAGAAAATGGGCCAAGGGCCTGGCGATCTTTCGCCGACAGGGTGGTTCCTTGTTTTCTATCTGGGCTACTACACGATCGCCGGGTTGATCACCGGCGGATTGGCCGGGGTGATTCCGAACGAAATCGCCCGGGCGTTGAAAAATCCACGGCCTGCCCTTCCCGTGCCGGGGGGGCTGCCGGCCATTGTTTCGCCCGCCGCGGCCCGCAAACGCTGGTGGCGGCGGACGCCGTTCAAAACCGGCGTGGTCTTGGTGGCGCTGCTGGCGATCTTGATTTGGCTCCAGCCGGGGCAGGCGGGGTGGGCGAAGGGACTTCACGTGTTCATTCGCGCGACGGTGGTTCTGGGACTTTGGATGTGGGTGATCCGTCCGGCGGGGGAGGCGCTGTTCCGGCGTTTCCGCCTTCGCGAACAGGGGGTCTATGGAGCGGAGGTGGCGCGCGCGCTGGAACAATTCCCCGCCCTGCGCCAGGCGGCGGCCGCCGCTTGGCGGGGGAGTTCCGATTCCGGCGGGTTCCGGCGATGGAAAAAATTCCTGGTGGAACTGATCGTTTTGTCGCTGGCCGGCGATGCAACAGGAAAAGGAGAATCTCCAGATGGATTACCAACAGATTTATGATTACCTCGGCGCCTCCGGCGTGGCGCTGGTGGCCGTCGCCGCGGTCGCGGTCTATTTGTGCGCGAAAAACGTTGTTTGTCTCGGTTGGACCGGCTGGGTCTTCCGCCGCCACATCGCGGCGTTGTCGCGCGATCCTTCGCGGCTGGATGTGGAGGCCGGGTCGCGGGCGGGCAATCCGCTGATCCGCATCTTTTCGGAAGCGGTGCGTGCCGCGTGCCAAGGGCACGACGATCTGCGCGCGGAGTTGGCGTTTTTGTTCCACAAGAACTTCCGGAAGGTCAACCGGGCGATGACGTTGCTGCGGCTGATTTCCGTGATCTCGCCCCTGCTGGGACTGCTGGGCACGGTGCTGGGCATCTCCAAGGTCTTTCGGGTGATCGCCTCGCAGACCGTGGCCAATCCGGCCCTGCTGGCGAACGGGATCTGGGAGGCACTGACCACTACGATCATCGGTTTGGCCATCACGATCCCCGTGCTATGCATGTACTATTTCTTCCGGATGCAGATCAACGGCTTCCAAGTGGAGCTGATGGAGTATGCCGGCCGGTTTTCCGCGCCGTCGAAGAACCGCTAGGGCCGGGCCATGGAAGAAGCCAAATTCCTCGAGGACGAGTTCGAAGCGGACATCGACCTGACGCCGCTGATCGACGTGGTCTTCATGCTGCTGCTGTTTTTCATTCTGGCGGCGACGTTCAGCGCGCCAGTGCTGAAGGTGGCGCTGCCTTCGGCGGCCACGGCAGAGCGGGTGGAGGACGATTTGTCGCGGTTGGTGCTCTCCATCGATGCCGACGGGAGGCTTTACCATTTGGATGCACCGGTTTCCATCGAGGACGTGCCGGGGCTGCTGGCGGCCGGAACCGAAGGGGCGGTGGAACTGCGCGTGGACCGCGCCGCGCCGTTCGATGCGTTCGTCGGCGTGATGGATCGGCTCCGCGCCGCCGGAAGAAGCGATGTGCTCATCACCACGAAATCCGAATAGGCCGCCGCCGGATGCGGGCGACCGGATCGGCACGGCGGCGGGATTGGGAACTCTTCTGGCACTGATATGGGTGGCGGCCGTTTTCGGACCGCGGATCGTGTGGGCGCCCGAGCCCGGGGAGATGCGGATCTACCCGGAGACGGTCTTGCAGATCGCCCTCGCCCCGGTGCCGGAAATCGAGGAAGCGCCGGCGCCCGAGCCGAAAGTGGGCCCGCCACCCGAACCGGTGCCTGTTCCTGAGCCCGCTCCTGAACCGGAATCCGAGCCCGAAGTGGTGCCGGAGCCGGAACCCGAACCGAAACCTGAACCGCCTCCTCCGCCTGTACTGGAGGCCGCGCCTTCGGAGGCCGAGCAACCCGTGGCGGAGATCGAGGGCGATTCGGGGGAGGAGGAGGCCCTCCGTGCCGAGTGGCTGGGAGAGCTGCGGCGCCGCATCGAGGAGAGCAAATTCTATCCCGGCGCCGCGCGCTATTCCCGGGAGGCGGGAACGGTTCTGCTGCGGGTGGAGATCGGGGCGGACGGGAAGATCGGTCCGGCGGAGGTCTTGGAGAACACGGGCTCGGCCCTGTTGGCGGAGGGCGCGCGGGGCATCCTGCGGCGGGCGGCGTCCCGGCCCCTGGGGACGAACCGGATGCCGGAGGGATTCGAAGTGGATGTGCCGATCACCTACCGCATCGACCGCTGAATCAGTGCGCCATTTCGCGCGCTTTACAAAACGGGGCCGCTTGGAGTAGATTCCCCGCGTTGCAACCCTTAGAAACAAGAGGCGAAAAATGATGAAAAAAGCGGTTTTGTTTGTGTGCATGGCTTTGGTCGGCGCCAGCGTGGCGTTGGGCGGCATGATCAGCGAAGATCCCGGCGAACTGACGGTGGCGGGGCGGTACTGGTTCCCCGGCGATGGCGACTTCGACCTGTTCGAGAGCGGATTCGGGGCGGTCGTGTCCTACCGCGAATGGTTCAGCTTTCCCTGGGGCGCGGGCGTCAGCCTTGGCCTTGCCCAGTGGCAGGTGGATAGCGGCTCCGACGCCTACAAGTACAACATGCTCAGCGACTACGACGGCGATGCGCTCCTCATCCCCATTG
>DMJA01000201.1 GCA_003451935.1 Verrucomicrobiota bacterium
AGTTCCGCCTGCTCGGCCCGCGCCAAGGCCCCCGCCCGGGCCTGCAGGACCAGCGCCAGTCCGCCCGCCAGCACGATTGCCGCCAGCGTCAGGATCAACGCCATGCCCGAACGGGCGGACGGACATCGGGGCATCAGCCCTCCCTTGCGGCCGCTGCGGCCTTCCGGGCCTGGATCCGCTCCTGCTCCTGGCGGAACGATTCTTCCCGGTGCCGATACTTCAATTCCCGGTTCCGGCTGGAGACTTCGCGACGGCGCATTTTTTCGGAACGCGCCCAGCCATAGAACACCAGCGTCACCATGCCGCACGCCAGGAAGACGAGGGCGAGCTTGTAATAGGGCCGGCGCGCGGCCGCGAGCTGGAACAGCGACATGGCGTAGATGAACAGCGCCATCGCCGGAAACATGCCGGAGGCCACGGCCAGTACATGCCGGACCTTGGACCGCAACTTGGTCCGGCTGTGCGGCCGGCGGGTGTCCGCCTTGAAACTTCCGGTTTGAACAGGCAATTCGCTCATCTCACGTCTTCCCGTATCCGCGCGGATGGGCCCGGTGCCAGTTCCACGCATGCTGCACGATCGTCTTCAACTCCGGATATTGCGGCTTCCAGCCCAGGATGTCCTTCGCCTTCTCCGCCCCCGCCACCAAACACGCGGGATCGCCCGGCCGTCGCGGCGACATCTCGACCGGGATGGGGTGGCCCGTCACCTCCCGGCAGGTCTCGACCACCTGCTTCACCGAGAAACCGGTGCCGGTGCCGAGGTTGAACGGCCCCGTCACGTCCTTCTCCAGCGCGAGGATGTGGGCGCGGGCGAGATCCACGATGTGGATGTAGTCGCGGATGCACGTCCCGTCGGGCGTCGCATAGTCGTCGCCGAACACCGGCACCGCCGCCGCCTGCCCGAGCGCCACCTTCAGGACGTTGGGGATGAGGTGGGTTTCCGGCTCGTGGTCCTCGCCATACTTTTCCGTCGCCCCGCACGCGTTGAAATAGCGCAGGAACACCGGCTGGAGGCCGCGCCGCTCCTGCTCCCAGCGCAGCGCCGTCTCGAACATCAGCTTGGATTCGCCGTAGGGATTCGTCGGCCGCTGCGGCAGCGCCTCCGTCATGGGCATCGTCTCCGGCTGGCCATAGGTCGCGCAGGTCGAGGAGAAGATGATTTTTTTCACGCCTTCGCGCAGCATGGCATCCAGCAGGTGCAGGCCGCCGCCGAGGTTGTTGTCGAAATACTTCAGCGGATCGGCCATCGACTCGCCCACCAGCGCGTACGCGGCGAAATGCACCACCGCGTCCGGCTTCGCCGCCCGCATCGCCTCGCGGATGGGGAGCGGCTCGCGCAGGTCGCCCACGACCAGGCGCGCCCGCGGATCGACCGCCTCCCGGTGCCCGCGCTCGAGATTGTCGAACACCGTCACCTCGTGGCCATCGTCGCACAGCAGCTCCGTCGTCACGCTGCCGATGTATCCAGAACCGCCTGTCAGCAGTATTTTCATCGTTTGTTGTTTCTAGCAGACCCCCCTCCCCCCGGGCAATCCAATTTGCTCCGCGTTGCTTGCGACCGCCGCCTCTGCTAGGATGCCCCTGATGATTCCGCCCCCCTTGCGTTTAGCCGCCGGCCGCCGTTTTTCCACACCATGGAAAAAGTTTTCGCCGTTTTTCCACACCATGGAAAAATGTTTCGCGGTTTTTCCACACCATGGAAAAGATGTTTCCACAGCGTGGAAAACCGCCCTGGCCGCCGCTTTCCTCGCCGCCGCGCCCGCATTCGCCGGCTGGGTCGAGCAGACCCCCGACGGCACCGTGCTCAACCTGACGCTCTTCAACCTGCCCGATTCCTCCCGCACCGATCCGTCCACCCGCGCCGAACTCGCCGTCCAGCGCGACTTCCTCGCGGCCGCCCCCGGCCTGCTTCGCGCCCGCCAGGCCGCCGACCCCGCCCGCTACGGCGACATCGATCTCTCCGCCCTCTCTCTCCGCCTCCACCGTTTTTCCGGCATCCAGGTCGAAGGCGTCGAAAGCACCCTCCTCGCCATCGCCGGCAACGTCGCCCCCGACGTGCTCTACGTCAACTTCCGCCAATCCGACACCTACATCTCGCAGGGATTCCTCCATCCCATGGACTTGGCCGAAGACGGCTACTTTTCCGCGCTTTCGCCCGAAGAAGTCGCCCGGCGCATCCATCCCAAGATCGAGCCCGTCATCCGCCGCCCCGGCCCCGACGGCCAAACCCACGTCTGGGCCATGCCCGGCGGCCCCCCCCTCGGCCGCGTCGTCCTCTACCGCCGCGATCTCTTCGATGCCGCCGGGATTCCGCCGCCCACGCCCGACTGGACCTGGGCCGATTTCTACGGCGCCTGCCGCAAGCTGGCCGACCCCGCCAACGGCGTCTACGCCCTCGGCCTCTCGCGCGGAAAGGACGAGTCGTTCCTGTGGCTGCCCTTCCTCTGGGGCGCGGGCGGCGACGCCCTCGCCTTCGACGAAAGCGAACACCGCTGGCGGGCCGTCTTCGATTCGCCCGCCGCCGCCGAGGCCCTCGACTTCTACATCCGCCTCACCACCGAACCCTGGACCGACGCCTCCGGCCGGCCCCGCCGCGGCTACGCCATCAAGGACACCGCCCAATCCAACCTCAAATGGCGCCGCGGACAGCTCGGGATGATGTTTTCCTACATCGACGAAAAACTCTTTGCCAATCTCAACCCCGACATCACCGGGATGGCGCCGCTGCCGATCGGCCCCGCCACGCGCGGCACCGAAATCAACTCGCGCATGATGGGCCTCTTCGCCGGCACCACCAATCCGCTCGTCCGCGACGCCGCGTGGGAATACATCCGCTTCCAGAATTCCCCCGAGGCCGCCGCCGTCCGCGTGAAGCATCTCGTCGAAGGCGGCTTCGGCCGCTTCCTGCCTCCCGACCTGCTCCGCGCCCACGGCTACGGCTCCATCGCCGCCACCATCCCCGCCGAATGGCGCGACGGCCTCGCCATCGCCCTTGCCGACGGCCGCCCCGAGCCCTACGGCCGCAACGCCAACGTCATCTACGACATCCTCACCACCCCCATCCGCCGCGCCGAGGAACTCGCCCTCTCCGGCAAACTCTCCGCCGACCCCGCCCAGCGCCGCGCACAGTTGCTCGAATTGCTCGTCGATGCCCGCAAAAAAGCCGACGCCGACATGCTCGGGATCGTCCCGCCCCGCGAACTGGCCAAGCGCCGCGCCGCGGCGGCGGCCCTGCTGCTGG
>DMJA01000044.1 GCA_003451935.1 Verrucomicrobiota bacterium
CCCGCCGCGCCCGTTCCCGAAGTGGCGGCAAGCCAGGATGCCATGCTGGACTACACGGTCCAGGAAGGCGACACGGCGGAGGGCATCGCCCGCCTGTTCGTGGTGCGCAAGGACGACATCCTACGCGTCAACAACGTCGCGGCCGGCTCGGATGTCCAGCCCGGCCAGAAGATCAAGATCCCCCCCTCCAGCCCGTAATGGAGTCGCCCTGCGGGGCATGGTTTGGACGCCCGGCCCGAAAGAGCCGGGCGTTTTTCGCAAAAGGAGCTGAACGGTGCGGGCAAGCGCGATCCTGATCCTGGTGGTGGTTCTCCTGGTCCTGTTCGGGCTGGTGATGCTCGTCAGCACCAGCGGTCCGCAGGGCGAGAAGCTGTTCGGGAATCCCTACTACTTCACCCAGCGCCAAGTGGCCTGGCTGCTGGTGGGGATGGTCGCCGCGTGGATCGGCGCGAAGGTGGACTACCACCGCTGGATGAAGCTGGCCTGGCCGCTGCTCGGCGCGACGCTGATCCTGCTGGCGCTGGTCTATATGCCCGGCATCGGGCTGAACATCAAGGGCAGCCACCGCTGGCTCCGCCTGCCGTTCGGCCTGAGCTTCCAGCCCTCGGAATTGGCGAAATTCGTCGCCATCAACGCGCTGGCCTTCTGGTTTGGGACGAAACAGCGCGAGCGCGGCGGCTTCATGGGCGGCATTGCGATCCCGGGGGCGATCCTCGGTTCGATGCTCGGCCTGATTGTGTTCGAGACGGACTTCGGCGCGACCGTGCTGATCGGCGCAACGGGAGGATTGATGATGTTCGTGGCGGGAGCGCCCTTCCTCTATCTGCTGCCGGCCGGCGTGCTGGCGGTGGGCGGACTCGCGTGGATGATCAAGCAGAACCCCGAGCGCATGGGTCGCATCATGGCCTTTCTCCATCCGGAGCAATATGCCCAGGGCGAAGCCTTTCAGCTCATGAATGCGCTCTACGCCTTCGTGGCCGGCGGGGCCGCGGGCGTTGGTCTGGGCCAGAGCCTCCAAAAGCAGCACTACCTGCCCGAGGCGCACACCGATTTCATCTTCGCGATCATCGGCGAGGAGCTGGGGATCGGCGCGTCGGTCGGCGTGGTGCTGCTGTTCGCGCTGTTCATGCTGTGCGGCCTGCGCATCAGCGGCCGCGCGGCCGATGCGGGTGGGCGCCTGATGGCCTTCGGCATCACCATCCTGATCACGCTGCAGGCGGCCATCAACATCGGCGTGGTGACCGGCCGCCTGCCGACGAAGGGCCTGCCGCTGCCATTCATCAGTTTCGGCGGGACGAGCCTGATGGTGACCCTCTTCATGACGGGGGTGCTGCTGAACATCGCGCGGCAGGGGAGCGGCGGGCCTCGCCTGCGCCGGACCTAGCCTCCGGCGCGTGGAATCGCCGGCTAGGGCCGCAGGACCGTGTTGTCGATGAGGCGGGGCTGGCCGACCCAGACGGCGAGGGCGGCGAGGGCGGGGCGGACGATGGGGCCGGACAGCGGTTGCAGGGTGTCGTCGTCCACGATGTCGACATAGTCCACCTTGGCGGCGGGAGCCTGCGCGATGATCGCGCGCATGGCGGCGATCAGTGTGGCCGGATCGCGTTCGCCGGCGGCGAAACGGCGTTCGGCTTCATCAAGGGCGCGGCGGAGGCAGACGGCCTGGGGGCGCTGGTCGGGGGTGAGATATTGGTTGCGGGAGGAAAGCGCGAGCCCGTCCGGTTCGCGCACGGTGGGGCCGGGGACGATCTCGACGGGGAAGCGCAGGTCGCGGACCATGCGGCGGATGACGCGCAACTGCTGGGCGTCCTTTTCGCCGAAGACCGCGAGGTGCGGGAGGGCGACGTTGAAGAGCTTGGCGACGATGGTGCAGACGCCGTCGAAATGCCCGGGCCGGGCGGCGCCGCAGAGCGTGCGCGAGAGCGATGTTTCGGTCACGCGGACGCCGGCACCGTCGGGATACATCTCGGAGACGGCGGGATGGAAAACGAGGTCCACGCCTTCCTGTTCGCAGCGCGCGCGATCGGCCTCGAAGGTGCGCGGATAGGCGGCGAAATCCTCGTTGGGGCCGAACTGCGTAGGATTGACGAAGATCGAAACCACCACGGCATCGGAGTGTTTCCGGGCGATGCGGACGAGGGACAGGTGGCCCTCGTGCAGGTTGCCCATGGTGGGGACCAATCCGATGCGCTTGCCTTGCGCGCGCAGCGCGAGCGCGGCCTGTTGCATCTCACGGGCGGTGGAAATGATTTTCATCTTGAACTACGAAAGACACGAAAGGGTGCGAAAGACAACCGGAAATTTAGCAGGAAAACAGGAAACACAGGAAAACAGGAGAAAATCTTTTGGAGGGGAAACCCGCTGAGCCGTGAACCTTGAACCGTGAACTTTCTTTACTCGTAGCAATGCTCGGGGCCGGGGAAGGCGGAGGAGAGGACATCGGCCTTGTAGGCGGCGGCGGCGGTGGAAATCTGCGCGCCGAGATCGGCGTAGACCTTGACGAACTTGGGGTGGAAGTTTCCGGAGAGGCCGAGCATGTCGTTGATGACGAGGATCTGCCCGTCGCAGCCGGGACCGGCGCCGATGCCGATGACGGGGATCTTGACCGCGGCGGCAATTTGCGCGCCGAGGGCGGCGGGAACGGTTTCGAGCACGACGGCGAAGGCCCCGGCGGCTTCGACGGCCTTGGCGTCGGCGATGAGCTTCCGGGCGGCTGCCTCGCCCCGGCCCTGCACGCGGACGCCGAGGGTCTGGACGCTCTGGGGGGTGAGGCCGATATGGGCGAGGACGGGGATGCCGTTCTGCACGAGGGATTCGATGGTGGGGGCGCGGAATTCGCCGCCTTCGATCTTGACGGCTTGGCAACCGGTTTTCTGGATGACGCGCCCGCAGTGGCGGAGGGCCTGCTCGATCGATTCCTGATAGGTCATGAAGGGCAGGTCCACGGCGACAAGGGCGCGCTTCGTGCCCCGCACGACGGCGGAAGCATGGCGGATCATATCGATGAGCGCGACGGGCAGGGTGTTGTCGTAGCCGAGAAGGGTGGTGCCGACGGAATCGCCGACGAGGAGGAGGGGGATGCCGGCTTCGTCGAGGAGGCGGGCGGTTTGGAAATCGTAGGCGGTGAGGCAGGCGATCTTCTCGACGCCTTTCATGGCCGTGATGGCGCGGGGGGTGATTCTTTTCGGGTCGTCGCTCATGGGGTGGCCTTCACCATTCGGCCACGACCGGGCGGACATCCTGCCCCGGGGGGAGGGCGGCGAGGATGTCGCGGACGCGGCGGTCGTGTCCGGGCAGGACGAGATAGCCGCGGACATCGGCGAGGGGCTGGAGCACAAAGCGGCGCTTGGTCCAGCGGGGATGGGGGATGACGAGGCCTCCGCTGCGGATGGTTTGGCCGTCGTAGTAGATCATATCGATGTCGATGGTGCGGGGCGTGTTTTGCCGGAGGGGGCGCTTGCGCCCGAGGGCGGTCTCGACCTTCTGGAGGTGGGCGAAGAGCTTGTGGGCGTCCAGCGAGGTGCCGATGATGAGAACGGTGTTGTAGAAGTCGATGTTGGCGAATTCTTCGGGGACGCCGACGGGCTCGGTTTCGTAGATGGGGGCGGAGGCGAGGATGGAGACCTCGGGAATGGCGGCGATGGCGGCGCGCGCCGCGCGGAGGCTGGCGAGCTTGTCATCGAGATTCGAACCGAGGCTGAGCCCTGCTTCGATGCCGTTCATGCGGGGGATCCGGGGTTGAGGCCGATGACGTCGCGCATGCCGTAGAGGGCGGGGGCGCGTCCGGGGATCCACGCGGCGGCGCGGAGGGCGCCAAGCGCGAGGGTGTCGCGCGAGGTGGCGCGGTGGGAGAGCTCGACGCATTCGCCGTCGGCGGCGAAGAGGACGGTATGGTCTCCGACGATGTCGCCGCCGCGGACGGCGTGGAAGCCGATCTGCTTTTCCGGGCGCTCGCCGACGAGGCCGGAGCGGCCGTCGACGGCGACCTCCTTGAGATTCCAGCCGAAGCCTTTTGCGGCGGCTTCCCCGAGATAGAGGGCGGTGCCGGAGGGGGCGTCTTTCTTGCGGCGGTGGTGGCGCTCGACGATTTCACAGTCGTAGCCGCGGCCCTGGAGGGCTCGGGCGGCCTGTTCGACGAGGGCGTAGAGGAGGTTGACGCCGAGGCTCATGTTGGAGGAGAGGACGACGGGGATCTGCTGGGCGGCCTTGGCGATGGCGGCGGTTTCCGCGTCATCGAGGCCGGTGGTGCCGACGATCCACGGGATGCCGGCGGCGGCCATCCGGGGGGCGGCGGCGGCGCTGGCGGCGTGGAAGCTGAAGTCGATGGCGACGTCGGGGCGCGCGGCGAGGGCGTCGGCGAGGTCGGCCGCAATGCGCACGCCGAGGGGGCGCGCGCTGGCGGCGGAGCCAGCATCCTGGCCGACGAGCGGCGAGTCGGCACGGTCCACGGCGGCGGCGAGCTCCAGGCCGGGGGCGGCGCCGGAAGCGAGGAGGCGGGCGATGGCCTGGCCCATGCGGCCGGCGGCGCCGATCAGCAGGATTTTCTTCGCGGCGCTCATTTCAGCAGTCCGGCCTTGCGGAGGGTGGCATGGAGCTTGGCCTTGGTTTCCACGCCCATCTCGCACAGGGGCAGGCGGTAGATGGCGGGGCCGAAACCGGCCATTTCCATCGCGGCCTTGATGGGGATGGGATTGGTCTCGAGGAAGATGTCGGTGAACACGCCGTAATACTGGTAGTGCAATTGGCGGGCCTCGTCCCAGCGGCCGGCGGCGGCGGCATGGACAAGGTCGGCGACGGCCTTGGGCGCGACGTTGGAAGCGACGCTGATGACGCCGGCGGCGCCGACGGACATCATGGGGAGCGTGAGGGAGTCGTCTCCGGAAAGCACCTCGATGTCGCAGGCGTGCTTGATGCGGCTGACGCGGTCCACGCTGCCGCCGGCCTCCTTGACGCAGACGATGTGCGGGTGCTTGGAGAGCTCGGCAATGGTGGAGATGGCGATTTCGCAGGAGGAGCGGCCGGGCACGTTGTAGAGGACGACCGGCAGGCCGAGGTCGGCGACGGCGCTGAAGTGCCGGATCAGGCCGGCCTGGGTGGGCTTGTTGTAGTAGGGGGTGACCTGCAGGGTGCCGTCGGCGCCGGCATCGCGCGCGCATTCGGTCAGCTCGAGGGCCTCGGCGGTGGAATTGGCGCCGGTGCCGGCGATGACCTTGACGCGCTTGGCGGCGGCCGCGATGACGACGCGGATGACCTCGATGTGCTCGTCCATGTCGAGCGTGGGGGACTCCCCGGTGGTGCCGACGGGGACCAGGCCGTCGATGCCCCCGGCAACCTGAAGCTCGACCAGCTCGCGGAGCTTGTCGTAGTCCACCGCGCCGCCGGGGTGGAAGGGGGTGACCAATGCGGTATATGCGCCTTCAAACATGGGAGATGCCTTTTGTTGGATTGGAAGCGCCATTGTTGGGGGAAACGGGGGAAATGAACAGCAAAAAAAGCGGACGGAAAACAATTGCGGGAAGGGGGGGGCTCCGCTATGTTCCCCCCCATCATGACCAAGGAACAGTCCCAGGCGACGATGCGCATCGACATCACGCCCGCGATGCTGGAGCAGCTGCAGCAGGCGCCGGTGCCGGGGGCGCGCCGCCCCGCGGGGCAGGTGGTGTCGCCGCGCCCGAGCGGGCCGGGGGTGATCCGGATTCCGGCCGGCCCCGCGGCGCGCCCGCCGGCCGGCGAGGAGTTCCAGACGCTGCTGCAAAGCATCTACGACGCGGTGTTCATCACCACGCCGCAGGGGGGGATCACCAGCGCGAACGTTCGGGCCGAGCAGTTTTTCGCCGGCAGCCGGCCGGAACTGTGCAAGAAGAACGTGCTGGATTT
Source organism: Verrucomicrobiota bacterium (assembly GCA_003451935.1). Lineage (GTDB taxonomy): Bacteria > Verrucomicrobiota > Kiritimatiellia > CAIQIC01 > Lenti-01 > Lenti-01. The sequence continues at coordinate 5,878 of DMJA01000044.1, forward strand.
CCTGTGCGGGGCGGAACGGGAGCTGCTGGACACGATCCTGGGTTCGCTGGAGAACAACCGGTTCGTGCTGATTCAGGCGCTGTGCCGGCGGCTGGACGAAACGATGTTCCCGGCGGAGATTTCGGTGAGCCACCTGCCGATCGCCGGCCAGATGCACCTGAGCTTCTTCATCCGCGACATCACGCTGCGGAAGGAGTCGGAGGAGCGGCTGAAGACGGGCTACAACGCGCTGCAGAACTCAGGCAGCGGCATCGCGGTGGCGGACGTGGAGTTCGCCTTGGCGGGCTATGTGAATCCCGCGATGCTGGCGTTGCTGGGGCTGGAGACGGCGGAGGAGGCCTATGCCTGCAACTTCCGCCAGTTCCTGCAGGACGAGGCGCTGGCGGAGGACATGATCGCGGCCGTGCAGGCGGGCGACACATGGACCGGCGAGCTGGACATGAAGCGCAAGAGCGGCACGCCGTTCTTCGCGCAGGCCTCGCTGGAGCCCAACCTGAACCCGGATGGCGCGATGACGGGCATCGTGATCTCGCTGCTGGATGTGACGCCGCAGCGCCATGCGCAGCAGCAGCTCGAGCTGACGGCGGCGCAGCTGCGCCAGAAGAACCAGGAGATGGAATCGGATTTGCGCCTGGCGCGCGACCTGCAATACGCCTTCATGCCGTCCTCCTATCCCGCCGTGGCGACGGACGAGCCCGGCAAGGCCGGCCATCTGGAGTTTGCGCACGTGTACCATCCGAGCGGACTGGTGGGCGGCGATTTCTTCGACATCCTGAAGGTCTCCGAGAGCCAGGTGCTGATTTTCATGGCGGACGTGATGGGGCACGGCGCGCGCGCGGCGCTGGTGGTGGCGACGCTGCGCGGCCTGCTGGAACAGCTGGCGAAGGAGACGCGGGACCCGGGCGAGTTCATGACGCGCTTGAATTCGGCCTATTCCAAGATCTTCAGCAACGCCGGCGACTTGATGTTCGCCACGGCCTGCTGCGTGAGTTTCGACCTGAAGACCGGAAAGATCCAGCATGCCAACGCGGGGCATCCGCTCCCGGTGGTGATCGATCCAGATGGAACGCTGCGCGTGGCGCGGGTTCCCGAGGCCGGGCTGGGACCGGCGCTCGGCCTGTTCGCCGAGGCGCGTTATGCGCACGTCGATGCCGACCTGGTGCCGGGCAAGCGGGTGGTGTTCTATACCGACGGCCTGACGGAGGCCCGCAACGCCGCCCAGCAGGAATTCGACTTGAAGGGGATGATGGATTCCATCCGGCGGCATGCCGCCGAACCGCCGCAGGCGCTGCTGGACGCCCTGGTCTGCGATGTGGTGGATTTCACCCAGCGGACGGTCTTTGAAGACGATGTGTGCCTGTTGAGCGTGGACTATGTCAGGAGCTGAAGGCCGGCCATGGGCCGGAGACAAAGGGAACAACCAGATGAAAAGCATGAACATTTTGCGGACGATGGTTTTCGGAGCGGCATGGAGCGTGGGCATCGCTGCCGCCCAGGCGCAGGCGATCCAGCCCTCGCCGGCGTATTATCAAGGCGGCCCCGGCTCCTATCCGGCGCCCGTCGCCCCGCCGCCGTCCACCGCTCCGGCGGCGGAGCCGGTCTATTGGGAATCGCCGGAACCCGTGCCGCCATTGCGGCTGGCTCCCGCGGTTCCGGCCGCGGAATACGAGGAGGTGGACGAGGAAGGCCTCTATTGGTTCTGGGGCCAGAAGTGGCCGGGACTGGCCCTTGGCCCCAAGTTCGGCACCACCGGCTTCGGCGCGGACCTGGTCTTCGGCATCAACCGCTTCCTGAACCTGCGCAGCGGCTTCAACTACGGCTCGTTCACCTGGGATCTCGGCCTGGGCGAAGTGGATTATGAGATGGACATCGCGATGACGAGCGTTCCGCTGCTGTTGGACATCCATCCTTTTGGAAACCATTTCCGGATCACGGGCGGCTTCTACATCCAGCCCGGCACGGAGGCGGACATCGATGCCACGCCCACCGAGGCAACCCAGATCGGCTCGCACACCTACGCGCCCGAAGCGATCGGGACGCTCACCGGGAAGATCGAGGTCTCCGACAACTTCACGCCGTATCTGGGGATTGGCTTCGGCAATGCCGTCGCCGAAGACCAGCTGCTGACGTTCATGGTGGATTTCGGCGTGATCATCCAGGCCTACGACGTTTCGCTGACCTCCGACGGGGCAGGCATGACCGCCAAGCTCGACATCTTCCGCGAAGACATCGCAAAGGAAGAAGCCAACATCCAGAAGGACATGGAG
>DMJA01000245.1 GCA_003451935.1 Verrucomicrobiota bacterium
GGCCTGATCGATGCGCACGTACATCTGCGCGAGCCGGGCCAGGCGTACAAGGAGGGCATCGCCAACGGCACGGCCGCGGCGCTGAAGGGCGGGGTGACCACGGTGCTGGACATGCCCAACAACCGGCCGCCGATCACCACGGCCGAAGGGTTCGAGCGGAAGCGCGCTCTCTTTGCGCGCAAATCGCGGGCAAACTACGGGCTCTTTCTGCAGGCCGTGGCCGATGGCCCGCGCGCGCCAGAAAACGCGGCAGGCGTGAAAATCTTCATGGCGAAGGGGTCCGCGCTCGATGCCCTGTGCGCCGCCGAACAACTCGAAGGCGTGTTCCGCGCCCAGGACCTCGTCGTGGTCCACGCCGAGGACGAACGGAAGTTTTTCCACACTGTGGAAAAAAGTTTTCCACACTGTGGAAAACTTTCACACCACCTGAAGCGCCCGCGAGCGGCGGTTTTGGCGGCGCTGAAGAGCATCGAGGCCGCGTGGCGGCGGACGCCCGCGAAAATGCGGCCGCGGCTGGTCGTCGCGCATTGCAGCACCGCGGACGAGATCGCGTGGGTCCGGAAGATGAAACGCGCCGGGCACGACGTCTGGGCCGAGACCTGCCCGCACTATTTCCTGTTCACGGAGCAGGACTACCTGAAGCGGGGAAGCGCCTTGCAGGTGAACCCGCCGCTCCGCACCGAAGAAGATCGAGCCGCGATTTATGAAGCCGTAAAAAGCGGCGGGATCGATTTTGTTTCCACCGACCACGCGCCGCACGCGCCGGCGGAGAAGGCGGCGGAGAATCCGCCCTCGGGCATCGCCGGCATCGAATGGCTGGGGCCGATCCTGCTGACGCTGGCCAAGCGCGGCGAAATTACCTGGAAGCGCTATCTGGAGCTGGCCGGGCAAAACGCCGCGCGGTGCTTCGGGATCGAAGGCCGCGGCGGCATCCGCGCGGGGGCGTGGGCGGATCTGGCGTTCATCGCGGCCGGAAAGAAAACGGGGCCGGCGCCGGAAAAGGTCGCGACGCGAGCGGCGTTCCGGCCGTACGCGGAATTCGATTTTGCCGCCCGCGTGCGGGCGACGATGGTCAACGGGCGGGTGGCGTGGGCCGATGGCCGCATCCGCCGCGGAACGACGGGCATGGAGGTATTCGAATGAAATCCGAGAAAAAGCAATTCATCCAGTTCCTGGTGGCCAGCAGCTGCCTGAAATTCGGCGACTTCCAGCTCAAATCGGGCGACCGCTCGCCGTTCTTCGTCAATCTGGGCCAAGCGGACAGCGGGGCCAAGCTGGACGTCATCGGCCGCGCGCTGGCCGACGAATCGCTGGCGAGCTTTCCGCAGGCCGCGCTGCTGTTCGGGCCGGCGTACAAAGGGATCGCGCTGGCGGTGGCCGCGGCGGCGTCGGCGTGGTATCGGCACGGGAAAGACCTGCGGTTTTTCTACGATCGCAAGGAAGCCAAGGCGCACGGCGAGCGCGGGAAGTTCATCGGGCATCTGCCGGAGCCTGGCGAGCCGGTGGTGATGGTCGACGATGTGCTGAGCGACGGCGGGACCAAGGTCGATGCGGTCGCGGCCATCCAGGCCGCTTTCCAGACGCGGCCGGTCGGGATCGTGGTGGCCGTGGACCGGCGGCGCCGCGCGACGCCGCTGCCTGCCGGCCTGCCACCGGTGAAGGCCGTCGTCGATCTGTCCGACCTCTGCGACTATCTGGCCGAAACCGGCGACGACGTCCACCATCCGGCGCTCCGGCGCTTCTACGAAGGAGAATAGCGATGGCTGTAAAAGAATATCGAATCATTCCCGCGCTGGACACGGCGGACCTTGAAGCGGCGCTGCGGCTGACGTGCCGCGTGGCCGGCCGCGAGTCCGTCTATGGATTCAAACTTGGTTTTTCGCTGGGGCTGGGCTACGGCCTGCACGAGACGGTGCGCCGCATCCGCGAGTGGACGGACAAGCCGCTGATCTACGACCACCAGAAGGCGGCGACGGACATTCCCGACACGGGCGTGCTGTTCGCGGACGTGCTGAAAATGGCGGGGATCGACGAGGCGATCCTGTTTCCGCACACGGGACCGCACGTGCTCGAGGCGTGGACGCGCGCGCTGCAGGAGCGGCAGCTCAAAGTCATCGTCGGCGCGGTCATGACGCACCCGGCGTATCTGGTTTCGGAGGGCGGGTTCATTGCCGACGAAGCGGCGGCCACGATCTATCGGCAAGCGGCGGGTCTGGGCGTTTCGGCGTTCGTGGTGCCGCTGACCAAGCCGGAGCTGGTTGCGGACTTGGCCAAGGAAGTGCCGTTCACGAAGAAACAGGAATTCTATTCGCCGGGATTCGGCGCGCAGAAAGGCGATCCGGCGCAATTTCCCGCGCTGGCGCGGCACTACTTGATCGTGGGGCGCTCGCTCTTCGCCGCGGAAGACCCCGCCCAAGAGCTGGCGCGCATCGAGAAGCAATTGGGGATGGGGGGATGAGATGAAAAAAGACCTGATCTCGATCGACGATTTGGCGCTGGAACAGATCCTGGACTATCTGGATCTGGCCACGCAGGTGGAGGCGATGCCCGAGGCGGAGAAGGCGGCGCTGTTGCCGGGCAAGATCCTGGCGACGCTGTTTTTTGAGCCCAGCACGCGGACGCGGCTGAGCTTCGAGTCGGCGATGTGCCGGCTCGGCGGGCGGGTGATCGGCTTTTCCGAGGCGGCGAACTCCTCGACGGCCAAGGGCGAGTCGTTCTCCGACACGATCCGGACGGTGGAGCAGTACGCCGACGTCATCGCGGTGCGGCATCCCAAGGAAGGGACGGCGCGGCTGGCCTCCGAGATCGCGGGCGTGCCGATCCTCAACGCGGGGGACGGCGCGAACCAGCATCCGACGCAGACGCTGCTCGACCTGTACACCCTCCGCAAGTTCTTCGGAAAGGTGGACGGGCTGAAGATCGCGCTGGTGGGGGATCTGAAATATTCGCGCACGATCCACTCGCTGTGCCGGGCGCTGCTGATGTTCGACGGCGTGGCGATGACGCTGGTGTCGCCGGAAAGCCTGCGCCTGCCGGGCTACCTGACGAAGGCGGCGGCGGGAACGACCGCGACGTTTCGCGAGAGCGACGATCTGCCCGGCGCGATCCGCGGCTGCGACGTGGTCTACATGACACGCATCCAGAAGGAGCGGTTTCCCGACGTGGTGGACTACGAGAAGGTGAAGGACTGCTACCGCCTCGACGCGCAGATGCTGGCGGCCGCGTCGCCGCACCTCAAGGTGCTGCATCCCTTGCCGCGCGTGAACGAGATTTCGCCCGACGTGGACGCCACGCCGCACGCCGGATATTTCGAACAGGCCCGCAACGGCGTGATCATGCGCCAAGCCCTCATCCTCGACCTGTTGGGCGTTCGGCCCCAATGAACCGGGAACCGCAAATGGACGCAAATGAACGCAAATATGAAGGTGGGGACGCCTCTCCGAAGCGTCCGGGTTGTTTGGTCATTGCAGTGGGCTCCCCTTTGCGTCGATTGGCGTTCATTTGCGGTTGAAAGGAAATCGCCATGACCCCCCAGAACCAGATCCTGCTGATTCCCAAGATCGAACGCGGGTTCGTGATCGACCACATCGTCGCCGGGCTCGGCATTCCGGTGATGGCCCTGATCGGGCGCCGGCCCGAGCTGGGGGACGCGGTGGTGACGCTCGGCCTGAACTACAAGAGCACGCGGATGGGCCGCAAGGACATGATCAAGCTGCAGGCCGACGCCCTTCCGGAACGGCTGCTGCAGATGCTGGCGCTGGTCAGCCCCGGCGTGACCATCAAGCGCATCGCCAATTTCGAAGTCGTCGAGAAGGTGGTGATCCAGGTTCCGGAGCTGTTCGACAACCTGGCGCGGTGCATCAATCCCAATTGCATCACGAACGCCGAGCCGCACGTGGCGACGCGCTTCAAGCGGCTGGAATCCGGTTCGAAGCATTTCAAGTGCGTCCATTGCGAACGCGTCTGCACGCTCGACGAACTCGCGGATCACCTCAAGGCATGAACCCGCTCGCCGTCCAGCTTGCGGGCATTTCCCTCGAATCGCCGCTGGTGCTCGCCTCCGGCGTGCTGGGGACGACGGCGTCCTCGCTGCGGCGCGCGGCCTTGGCGGGCGCGGGGGCGGTCACGACGAAATCGTGCAGCCGGACGCCGCGCACGGGGCATTCCGCGCCATGCGTTCTGCCGTGGAAGGGGGGCCTTCTCAATGCCGTGGGATTGTCCAATCCGGGCGTGGACGCCGAAATCGCGGAAATCGCCGAGTACAAGCAGACCTGTTTCGCGCCGCTGTTCGTTTCGATTTTCGCGGGGAGCGCGGATGAATTCGGCCAGCTGGCCCGGCGCGTCGCGGAAGCGAAGCCCGACCTGATCGAAGCGAACGTGTCGTGCCCGAACGTGGAGTCCGAATTCGGCGTGCCGTTCGCGGCCGATCCGGAGGCCTGCGGGCGGGTGGTGCGCGCCGTGAAGGAAAACGCCGGCGCCATTCCCGTGTCGATCAAGCTGTCGGCGCAATGCGCCTCGCTGGCGCGGATGGCGGTCGTCTGCCGGCAAAACGGCGCCGATGCGATCACGGCCATCAACACGGTCGGGCCGGGCATGTGGATCGATACGGGGACGGGCCGGCCGGCGCTGTCCAATCTCGTCGGGGGCGTATCCGGCGCGGCCATCCTGCCCATCGCGGTGCGGGCGGTCTATGAAATCCGCCGCGCGGTCGATTTGCCGATCATCGGGACGGGCGGCGTGTCGTGCGCCGCCGACGCGCTGCAGCTGATCATGGC
>DMJA01000167.1 GCA_003451935.1 Verrucomicrobiota bacterium
GCGGTCGCTGCGGGTGCTGGACGGGGCGGTGGGAGTGTTCTGCGCGGTGGGGGGGGTGCAGCCGCAGTCGGAAACGGTGTGGCGGCAGGCGAACAAGTACAAGGTGCCGCGGATCGCTTTCGTTAATAAGATGGACCGCACGGGGGCGTCGTTCGAGCGCGTGGTGGCGGAGATGCGGACCAAATTGAAGGCGCTGGCGGTGCCCATCCAGATTCCGTGGGGGCGCGAGGAGAATTTCCGGGGGATGGTGGATTTGATCCGGATGAAAGCGCTGACGTTCGATGGGGAATCGCTTGGCGCCAAGGTGGCCGAGCAGGAGATTCCGCCGGAGCTGGAGGGGGCGGCCCAGAAGGCGCGCGAGGCGCTGCTGGAGGCGGTGGCGGAGACGGACGAGGCGCTGCTGAATGCGTATCTGGACGAAGGGGATTTGTCGGTCGAGTCGCTGAGGGCGGGGATTCGGCAGGCGACGGTTTCGGGGAAGATGGTGCCCGTGCTGTGCGGAACGAGCCTGCGCAACCAGGGCATCCAGCCGCTGCTGGATGCGGTGGTGGATTTCCTGCCGTCGCCGATGGACGTGCCGGCGGTGAAGGGGCGGCATCCGAAGACGGAAGAGGAACTGTCGCGCGAGACGGGCGATTTCGAGCCGCTGTGCGCGCTGGCATTCAAGGTGGCGACGGATCCGTTCGTGGGTAAATTGGTTTTCATGCGCGTCTATTCGGGGGAATTGAAAAAGGGGGCGAACGTGTTCAACCCGCGCACACAGAAGCGGGAGCGCGTGATGCGCCTGATCCGCCTGCACGCCAACCAGCGCGAGGAGGTCGATGCGCTCTATTCGGGCGAGATTGGCGCGATCGCAGGGATCAAGGGGGTGGGCACGGGCGACACGCTGTGCGCGGAGCAGAAGCCGATTGTGCTGGAGCGGATCGTCTTCCCGGAGCCGGTGGTGTCGATGGCGATCGAGCCGAAGACCCAGGCGGACAAGGAAAAGATGCAGGCGGCGATGCAGGAGCTGGCGGACGAGGATCCGACGTTCCGGGTGGGGCAGAACCTGGAGACGGGCCAGACCATCATCCAGGGGATGGGCGAGCTGCATCTGGAAATCTTGCGGGACCGGATGCTGCGGGAGTTCAAGGTGCAGGCGAATGCCGGGCGCCCGATGGTGGCGTATCGGGAGACGATCACCGCGCCGGGCCGGGCGGAATTCACGTTCGACCGGGAGCTGGGGGGGAAGCGGCATTTCGCCATGGTGGGGCTGTTGCTGGAAAAAAATGAGCGCGGCGAAGGAAATAGTGTTGACTTCCAAATCCCATCTGATTTAATCCCGCACGATTTTCGGTCCGTGGTGGAGGAAGGAATCCGCGACGGACTGAGCACAGGTGTGTTGGGAAATTTCCCGCTAGTCGACGTCCGGGTGTCGGTGGTCAACGGCCAATGGCATCCGGTCGATTCGTCGGAGATTGCGTTTCGATCGGCGGCTTCGATGTCGCTGCGCGAGGCGGCGCAAGCAGCACGCCCGGCCCTTCTGGAGCCCATCATGGCGCTCGAGATCGTGGCGCCCGAGGAGCACTTGGGCGACGTGCTGGGCGATTTGAGCATGCGCCGCGGCCAGGTGAAAGACGTGGCGCAGCGGGATGGGATGCGGGTGATCGAGGCGTCGGTGCCGCTGGCGGAGCTGTTTGGCTACGCGACGACATTGCGTTCTTTGACACGTGGACGCGCCGGATATGCGATGGAGCCGACCCGGTTCGATGTGGTGCCGGAAAACTTGAGTCAGGAATTGATGAACCGTTGAAAGAAAAGATATGAGCGGACAACGAATCAGAATACGGCTGCGGGCTTTCGACCATCGGATGCTGGACCAGTCGGCCAGCGAGATCGTGGAAACGACCAAACGCACGGGCGCCCGGGTGGCGGGACCGATCCCGATGCCGACGCGCATCGAGCGCTACACGGTGAACCGCAGCGTCCACGCGGACAAGAAGTCCATGGAACAGTTTGAGATCCGCACGCACAAGCGGCTGCTGGACATCATCGACCCGACGGCGAAGACGGTGGACGAGCTGAAGAAGCTGAACCTGCCGGCCGGCGTGGACATCCAAATCAAGATCTAAGGGGGAGGACGTCCATGCAAACATTGATTGGCAAGAAAATCGGCATGACCCGCGTCTATGACGACGCGGGCAAGCAGGTCCCCGTGACGGTGGTGCAGGTGGGCCCCTGCACGGTGGTGCAGCGCAAGGCGAAGGGGTCGGACGGCTACGAGGCGGTCCAGCTCGGCTTTGGCGAGCAGAAGGAATCGCGCCTGTCGAAGCCCGAGCAGGGCCACTTCAAGAAGGCGGGCGCGAAGGCCCAGAAGATCCTGCGCGAAGTGCGCGTGGCCGCGGACGAGGCGGCGAAGGCCGGCGACGTGGTGACGGCGAAGATTTTCGAAGGCGTGAAGTTCGTGGATGTGCTGGGCCATACGAAGGGCCGCGGCTTCCAAGGCGTCGTGAGGCGCTTCCGGTTCGCCGGCGGCCGGGCCAGCCATGGTGGCGGATGGAACCGCAAGCCGGGATCCATCGGCAACCGCGAATGGCCGGCGCGCGTGTTCAAGAACAAGAAACTGCCGGGCCACATGGGCTCGGTGGACATCACGACGCAGAACCTGCGGGTGGTCAAGGTCCTGGCCGACGACCACGCGCTGCTGCTGGAAGGCGCGGTGCCCGGCCCGATGGGCGGAATCGTGCTGGTGCGCAAAGCGATCAAGAAGGCGTAAGGGTCATGAGCAAAATTGCCATTTTCAATTTGAGCGGCGAAGCGGCCGGCGAGAAGGAAATCGCCGACGGGCTTCTGGAGACGAAGCGCGGCGGGCAGGCCGTGCTGGACGTGGTGACGGCGTACCGGGCGGGTCTCCGCGCGGGGACGGCCTCCACCAAGACGCGCGACGAAGTGAGCGGCGGTGGCCGCAAGCCCTACAAGCAGAAGGGGACCGGCCGGGCCCGCCAGGGTTCGATCCGTTCGCCGATCCTGCGGGGCGGCGGCGTCGTGTTTGGCCCGCATCCGCGGGACTATTCGAAGAAGGTCAACAAGAAGCTGGCGGCGCTGGCGTTCCGGCGCGCCTTGAGCGAGAAGCTCGCCGGCGGCGCGGTTTCGGTGGCCGAGGGCCTCGAGGGGATCGAGGCGAAGACCAAGGCGGTCGCCAGCCTCCTGAAAAAAGTGGCGAAAGGCCGCGCGACGTTGTTCGTGACAGGCGTGGCGAACAAGAACCTGAACCTGGCGGCGCGCAATGTGCCGAAGGTGGAGGTGACGACGGCGGCGCAGGCGAACACCTACCAGGTGTTCCGCTATCCGGTCATCGTGGCCGATGCCGCGGGCTTGGCGGGGCTGCAGGCGCGCCTGTCGGAAGGGGTGGAGAAATGAAGAATTTGATTGTCAAAAAGCTGGTGGTGACGGAGAAGGGCACCCGCCTCAAGGAGGCCGGGAACCACTACGTTTTCGAAGTGGACCGCGGTGCGAACAAGCTGGAGATCCGCCGCGAGGTGGAACAGCGGTTCAACGTCAAGGTCAAGGATGTGAACACGATGGTCCGTCCGGGCAAGGCCAAGCGCCTGCGCACGGCGTCCTATGGCCGCACGCCGGATTGGAAGCGCGCGGTGGTGACGCTCCAGGCCGGCCAAACCATTGAAATGGCATAAGCGAGGATCGAACATGGGCCTGAAAACATACAAGCCGAAGACCGCGGCGCTGCGTTTCACGACGCTTTCGGATTTCGAAGGCATCAGCAAGAAGCGCCCCGAGCGCGGACTGATCCAGATCAAGAAAAGCCAGGGCGGGCGCAACGCGCAGGGCCGGATCACGGTCCGCCACCGCGGCGGCGGGCACAAGAAATTCCTGCGCCTGGTGGATTTCAAGCGGCACGACAAGCTGGACATCCCGGCGAAGGTGCAGGCGATCGAGTACGATCCGAACCGCACGGCGCGCCTCGCGCTGCTGGCGTACGCGGACGGCGAGAAGCGCTAC
>DMJA01000291.1 GCA_003451935.1 Verrucomicrobiota bacterium
CGACGTTGATGCGGCCGCCCTTGACCATGTAGATCGCCTTCCGCTCGCGCAGGAAATCCACCTGCGCATCGGTCAGGCCGCTGAAGGAGAACATCCCCTTCTGGCGGACGATGAACGAAAAGTCCGTTCCGGTGTTGCGCCGGGCCAGTCCGTCCACCAGCCGCTGCCGGTTGCCCGCGATGCGGGCGCGCATGGCGTCGAGTTCTTGCAGCCACAGGTCGCGCAGCTCGCCATACTCCAGCACGGTCCGGGCCAGCGCCCCGCCATGGCGCGGCGGATTGGAATAGAGGGTGCGGATGATGCGCTTGATCTGGGAGATCGCCGCGTTGGCCGCCTTCGCGCTTTCGGCCACCACCATCAGCGCGCCGACGCGTTCTCCATACAGGCCCATGTTCTTGGAGAACGACGAGGCCACCAGCGCCTCGGGCACCTTCTGCAGCACGGCCAGCAACCCGGCGCGATCCTCGGCGAGGCCGTCGCCAAAACCCTGGTAGGCAAAGTCGAAGAAGGGCAGCCAACCGGCCTTGGCCGCGACACCGGCCACGCGCGCCCAGCCCGACGCGTCGAGATCCGCGCCCGTCGGGTTGTGGCAGCAGACGTGCAGCAAGACCGTGTCGGCAGCGGGAATCTTCTCCAGCGCGGCGCACATCGCGTCCACATCCACGCCGCGCGTGGAGGAATTGTAGTAGGGATAGGATTGAACCGGGCATCCCGCCGCGCCGAACACGCTCTTGTGGTTGTCCCACGTCGGATCGGGCATCCAAACCGTCGCGCCCGGACGGAAGGCCTTCAGGAATTCCGCGCCGATACGCAACGCGCCGGTGCCCCCGGGCGATTGCGCCACGGACACGCTTTTCGCCGCCAGGCCGTGGAAATCCGCGCCGAACACCAGCTTCGCGACCTCCTCGCCATATTCGGCGGAACCGGAGATGGGCAGGTACCCCTTGGTCTTCTCCGTCTCCCACAGGAGGCGCTCCGCCCGCCGGATGCACTCCAGCACCGGCGTCGTCCCTTTTTCGTCCATGAACACGCCCACGCCCAGATTCACCTTGTGCGGGCGCGGGTCCTTGCGGAAGGCCTCGGTCAGACCCAGGATCGGATCGGCCGGCGCTTGTTCGATTCCGGAAAAAAACATAATTCCACCCTTTTCTGTTTGCTACGGATAATAGGCTTCGACCCAGGGACGAATGCTCTCCTCGCCGACCTTGGTAATGCCCATTTCGCGGCGGGCATTCTCCACGGAATCGGACGCATGGGCTGCATTGACCATGATGTCCTGCCCGAATTCGCGCCGGACGGAGCCCGGCAGCGCCTTGCTGGGATCGGTGGGCCCGAGGATGCTGCGGATGCGGGAGATCGCGTTGGGGCCGGCATAGACCAGCAGCAGGCACCGGGAGTTCCCTGGCTTGGCCTTCTCTTCGTCCACCAACCCCTCGCCCCACCGCCCCGTCATGAACTCGACGATCTGGTAGAACTGGTTGTCGCCGTACATCGGACCGATCAGTTCGCCGAGCTGGCCCTTGATCTCTTCCGAAATCTCCATACCCAGCTCGGCGGCGACCGCCTTGGCGGCGCGCTCGGCCACCTTGCCCTTCAGCTTTTCGCGCAGGACGTTGCGCACCGGGCCATAGAATTCCTCGGCCTCGGCGACGGTCATGCGGTGCACCTTCGCACCGACAATCCGCAGGCCCGACCGGGAGAAGATGTCGATGATCAAGCCCGGCCGCGCACTGGCGAAACGGAAGTTGTCGGGTTTCAGAATGACCAGCGCCTCTTCCGAGGCGGCGCCTTGCGCGACATCGCCGGCGGAGTCGACGATGCCGCCGCATTCCGCGCTGTACTTCGCCCACAGCTTGAGGGTCTCGCCGATCGCGTGCGCGCTGGGCCCGATGAAAACGGCGGGCTCGAGATATTTCACGGCACCCGCGAGGTCCAGGATGTGATCGCCATAGGTGTCGCGAACGGTTTCGCCGCTATTGGTCGGCCGGATCGGCCCGGTGACGTCTTTCACGAGCTGGATCGCGTTCTCGCCTTCGAACAGGAGCATCATCACGCGGCGGCTGCGCCCCGTGACTGGATCGGGCCCGTATTCCCGGGCCGCATAGTCCGCCAGCAGCGGGCGGATCAGCGGATCGACGTCGGTGTCGCCGCGGATCTGCTCCGCAAAGGCGTTCGCCAGCTCCACGCTGGGGGCGAACATCCGCGCGGCCACCAGATCCAGCCCCGTGCGGCTGATGTAGCGGGCGATCACACCGCCGGTGCGCGACTTGGAAACGGTGTAGGGGTTGATCAAGACAAATGCCAGTTCCTTGGCCATGGGTTCTCCTTCTTGCTATGCGAATTCCGGACGTTGCGTTCTAGGACGACATGGCCGCGACGAGCTTGCCCAGCTTGTCGCGCTTCTCCTGCAGCTCGCGCTTGCGGGCCCGGACCTGCTCGACCACCTCGGCGGGGGCGCGGCTGACGAAGTTCACGTTCTCCAGCTTCTTGCTGACGCTTTCGAGTTCCTGCTCGGTCTTCTGCAACTGCTCCGCCAGGCGCTTTTTCTCGGCCTCGACATCCACGTGGCCCTCCAGCGACAGGAACAGCGTGCCCAGCGGGGTGATGATGCTCGGCATGGCCTTGGCGGGCGTGAAGTCGGCCTCCACTTCCAGCTTCTCGGCCTTCAGATACGGCAGATAGGCCATGCGGTCTGCGCGCACGCGGTCGCCGGTGGCGGCGTCGGCCGGACGCAAGACGAAATCCGCCGCCTGTCCCGGGGCGAGGCCGTAGTCGGCGCGCAGGTTGCGCGCGAGGCCAATGGCGGCATGCTTGGCATCCACATAGGCCACGGCATCGGCATGCACGCCCCACGCCGCCAGTTCCTCTTCGTCGAGGACCTGCGGCCAGGGGGCGACCATGACGGACTCGGACAGGACGGCATATCCCATCCCCTGCCACAATTCCTCGGTCAGGAACGGCATGACGGGATGCAGCAGGCACAGGGCGCGCGACAGCACGTAGTGCATCACCTTCAGCACCTCTCCCTTGCGCACCTCGTCGGCTCCATAAAGCGGTTGCTTGGCGTACTCGACGTACCAGTCGCAAAACTCGTGCCAGAAGAATTCGTAGATCGACTTGGCGTAGTCGTTGAACCGGCAGCGCTCGATGTTTTCATCGCACACGGCGATGGTCTTGTGCAGCAGCGCCAGGATGTGCTGGTCGTCGGCGGTCAGCAGAGCGGAATCGAACTTCGGATCGCGCACGTCCACCGCGCGTTCGCCCGTGTGCATCTGCAGGAACCGCGACGCGTTCCAGATCTTCGTGCCGAAGTTCCGGCCCAGTTCGAACTTCTCCTTGGAGATGTAGACGTCCTGCCCCGTCGCCGTCAGGGCGATCAGGCTGAAGCGCAGCGCGTCGGCGCTGAAGTCGCCGATGATGTCGAGCGGATCGATCGAATTGCCCAGGCTCTTGCTCATCTTGCGGCCCTGGTTGTCGCGCACGGTGCCGTGCAAATAGACGCGGCGGAACGGCACGTCGCCCATGAACTCCAGGCCCGCCATGACCATGCGCGCCACCCAGAAGAAGATGATCTCCGGGGCGGTGACCACGTCGTTCGTCGGATAGTAGAACTTCAAGTCCGCGCTGTCCTTCGGCCAGCCGAACACGCTGAACGGCCACACCCACGAGCTGAACCAGGTGTCGAGCACGTC
>DMJA01000299.1 GCA_003451935.1 Verrucomicrobiota bacterium
CGCAAGATCATCGTGGACACCTATGGCGGCATGGGCCGCCACGGCGGCGGCGCATTCTCGGGCAAGGATCCCTCGAAAGTGGACCGCAGCGCGGCCTACATGGCCCGCTACGTCGCCAAGAACATCGTGGCGGCCAAGCTGGCCAAGCGCTGCGAAGTGCAGCTGGCCTACGCCATCGGCTATCCCGATCCGGTTTCCGTCCACGTGGACACCTTCGGCACCGGCACCGTCTCCGACGACCAGATCGCCAAGGCGGTCCGCCAGGTGTTCGGCCTGAAGCCGGCCGAAATCATCAAGCAGCTCAACCTGCTCCGGCCGATCTATTCCATGACCGACCAGTACGGCCACTTCGGCCGCAAGAAGGGCGACAAGAACTTCAAGTTCTTCACGTGGGAGCAGACCGACAAGGCCGCCGCCCTCGTCAAGGCCGTCGCCAAGTAATCCTTCCGTCCAGAAGGAGGCCGAGGCGCCGCGGTTTCCGCGGCGCCTTTTTCATGGGTGGCTGTTCGTCTTGATTTCCGGGTCCGGTCCCGCTAGAAGGGGAGGCTATGAAAAACATCCTTGGCATCGGTTTGGCGTTGGTGTTTCTGGTTCCGGCGGCGATGGGCGCGTCGATTGCGCGCGATCCGTATCTCGGCGCCATCGTGATCGACGCGAGCAACGGGAACGTGCTGTTCGAGGATGGCGCGGACCGGCCCGGCTATCCCGCCAGCATGCTCAAGCTGATGGACCTGTTCGTGATCCTCGACCGCGTGGAGCAGGGCAGCCTGCGCCTCGGCGACATCGTGCCGGTGACGAAGGAAGCCTTCGACATGGGCGGATCCCAGGTCTGGCTCGATCCCCGCGAAAGCTTTCCGGTCGAGGAACTGCTCTACGCGCTGATGGTCCAGTCGGCGAACGACGCCGCGATGGCTCTGGCCATCCATGTCGGCGGCAGCCGCGAGGGCTTCGTCCGCCTGATGAACGAAAAGGCGCGCGAACTGGGCCTTTCGCCCATCACGCAATTCCAGTCGCCCCATGGCCTGCCGCCCGGCGAGGGCCAGCGGCCCGACATGACCACGCCGCGCGATTTCGCCAAGCTCTGCCAGGCGTTGCTTGCCGCCCATCCCGAAACGCTGGACTATACCTCCGTCATCCAACGGCCGTTCCGGCCCGACGCGGAGAAGCCGGTGATCATGGGAAACCACAACGAGTTGCTGGGCGTGTTCCCCGGCTGCGACGGGCTGAAGACCGGCTGGATCCGGGCCAGCGGCTATTGCCTGGCCGCCACCGTACAGCGGGACGGCCGGCGCGTGATCTCCGTCCTGATGGGCAGTGCGACCAAGCAAGCCAACATCGCCAAGACGAAGGAATTGATCAACCGCTGGCTGCCGGAAGCCGCTCGCGTCGCGGAGCCCGCGCCGACGCCCGTACTGACGGCGCCCGTTCCGGCGCCGGCCGCGCCGGCCGCCGTTGCCGATCCGGAGCAGGGCGAGGACGATGTCGCTCCGGCGGAAGAGTCCGAGGAGAAAGGCGGGGGCTGGTTCGGCAAGATCGGCTATGTCCTGCTGGGCGCGTTTCTCGCCGCGGTCGTCGGCATGGTGATCCAGCGGCGCGTGCTCCTGAGTCGATGAAGGCCGCCGATTTCGACTACGACCTGCCCCCGGAGCTGATCGCGCAGGAGCCGCCCGAGCGTCGCGACGGCGCGCGCATGATGGTGCTGGACCGCACCGCCGGCACCATCGAACACCGGCAATTCGCCGATCTGCCCGCCTATCTGCGCCCCGGCGATCTGCTCGTGGTGAACGACACGCGCGTGATTCCCGCGCGCATCTTCGGCCGCAAGGCCAAGGAAGGCACCGGCGGGAAAGTGGAATTCCTCCTGCTCGAAGAAACCGCGCCCGGCGTCTGGGACGCGCTGATGCGGTCGCGCCGCCGCCCGAAGGTGGGGGAACAGGTCGTCCTCGACGAAAACCTGGCTGTCGCGACAGTGTTGGAAGATGGCGAACTGGGCCGCGTGAAAGTGCGCGTCGAATCCCGCCTTCCGTGGCTGGAGGTGCTTGATCGCATCGGGCAGACGCCGCTGCCACCCTACATCCAGCGCAAGGAAGCGACGTCCGAGCGGCGCGCCGCCGACAAGGTGCGCTACCAGACCGTGTTTGCGCGCGAACCGGGCGCGGTGGCCGCGCCCACGGCGGGCCTGCACTTCACGCCCGAGGGAATCGACCGTCTCGCCGCGCACGGCGTGGACAAGGCCACGGTCACGCTGCACGTCGGCATCGGCACCTTCCGGCCCGTCGCGGTGGAGAACGTTGAAGAGCACCGGATGGATTTCGAGCGCTGGCAGGTTCCGGAAGAGGCTGCGGCGAAGATCGCGGCGGCGAAGGCCGCCGGCGGGCGCGTCGTCGCCGTCGGCACCACCAGCGTGCGCACGCTGGAAAGCGCGGCCGCGCGGCCAGAGGGATTCGGCGCGGGGCAGGGCCGCACGGACCTGTTCATCTACCCGCCGTACGATTTTCGCGTCGTGGATGCGATGGTCACCAATTTCCATTTGCCGAAATCCACGCTCCTCATGATGATCAGCGCCTTCGCGGGCCGCGAGTTCGTTCTGGAGGCCTACCGCGAGGCCATCCGCGAACGCTACCGCTTCTACAGCTACGGCGATTGCATGCTCATCCTCTGAACCGCCCCCAAGCCGTTCGATCGCCCGCTTGATTCTTCAAATGCACTTATGCGCATATGCGCATAAGCTGATAATCGAATTTCGACGTAGCCTTCCGATGCGTTCAATGTCGGCCCGGCACTTCTCCATAATGCGGAAAACCGTGGATTTTCCGGCGGCCGTCGCGCAGAATGGGGGCTATGAACCTGAACCGCCTGGAACGGATCGCGAAGACGGAAGTCGAGGCGCTGAGGCTGAAGCTCCCGCGGGAGATGGCGGCGCGCGCGCAAGAACTGCCGGTGGTCGCCATGGCGCGGCCGACGAAGGCGATGGTCCGCGACGGCATTGAACCGGATCTGCTGGGGCTGTTCGTGGGGCCGAACTGCGTGGAGGGCGTCGAGAGCGGCGACCCGCTGCCGCCCGAGATCCTGCTCTTCGTGGAGAACCTCTGGGACTATGCGGAGGGCGACGAGGAACTCTTCCGCGAGGAGGTGCGCGTGACGTACTTCCACGAGCTGGGCCACTACCTCGGGCTTGAAGAAGGCGACCTGGAAGACCGCGGGCTCGAATAGGCGCTACGAACCGGATTTTTTGGCGGGTTTCTTCGGAGGGGTGGTGGAGGGGGGAAGGTCGGAGATTTTCTTGGTGCCGTTGCGCTTGACGGGGGCGGCTTCGTAGAGGGCCCGGGCCTCGGGGAGATGCTTGCGGAGCTCCTGGGTGCGCAGGTAGTCGCGCGGATGCGTGGCGAAGATGCTGAGGGTTTTCTTGATCTGGTTGTCGCTGGCACCGGAAAGGCGTTCCCAGACGCGGGGGGCGGCTTCGGGGTTGTAGCCGGCCTTGGCCATGTACATCATGCCGACGCGGTCGGCCTCCAGCTCGTCCACGCGGGAGTATTTGGTGACGATGAGGCCGTTGTGGACAAGCATGAGGCCGCCGAACAGCAGCTGCAGGTCGTCGTTGTCGTCGAGGGTCGCCCAGATCAATCCGCCGGCGAGCAGGAGATTGGGCAGCATCTGGCGCGTCATGGCCTCGGTGGAGTGGCGGCAATTCACGTGCGCCAGCTCGTGCCCGATGACGGCGGCCAGCTCGTCCACGGTCTGGACGAGGCCCTCCTTGGGATTCCAGATGCCCTCGAAAATCATGATGTTGCCGCCGGGCAGCGCGTAGGCGTTGACGAAGTCCGGATCGCCCACGAACGTCGCCTGGTACGGCAGGTTGGTGATGTTGACGACGGCGACGATGTGGCTCGATATTTCGCGCACCATGGCGACGCGGGCGGCATCTTGGTTGACGGGGGAGTTCTCCTTTTTCAGCTCGCCCGACATTTCGGCAAAGAATTTGGCGCCCAACTGGATTTCTTCGTCGAGGCTGTACATGTTCCGAACGGGCTTGCCGGTGACGTAGTCCGTGGTGGAGCAGCCGGCGCCGAACGCGGCGAGCGCCGCGACGGGCAGAAGAAGGAGGAGTTGTCGGAAGTTCATAAAGAAATCCTAGCGTCTCCCGGGTGCAAAGGCAAAGGTGGAAAAAGAAAACCCCGCCGAAGGGCGGGGTTTTCTGCGTTCAGGCGAAAGACGGGCTAATCCTGGTCTCCCTCTTTGTCTTCTCCTTCGTCGTCCTCGTCCTCATCGTCTTCCTCTCCGTCCTCCTCCTCGCCGCGCATTCCCTTGCCATGGCCGCGGGAGCCGCGGTCCTCGTTCCCGCGATACGCGTCCCCGCCGCCGCCCTTGCCCCCCTTGGCGTAGGGGAATTGCTTGAAGGCTTCGGACTGGGGCGGTTGTTCGCCGGCGAGGATGCGCTGGATCTGTTCCTCGATGCGGGTATCGCGGTTGGCCTTGGCGTCCTCGATCCGGGCCTTGAGGTCGGCGAGGCGTTCCTCGGCCTGGACGAGGCGCGCTTCCTGGTGCACCTGCATCTGGTCGGCAACTTCGCCCAGCTTGGCGCGCAGTTGCGCGATGACGGCGGCCTTCGCGGCTTCGTCGGTGACGGCGCGGGCCGCCTGGCCCAGCGCCCGGATTTCCTTGTGGGCGGCGCGCATCTGCTCTCGCATTTCGGGCGAAATTGGGCCGCCGGGGCGATCCTTTCCGCCGCGCAGGGCCTTGCCGGCCGCGGGGCCGGTGCCGGTCATGTCGCAGTCTCCGGGGCCGGTGCCGTCGCGCTTGGGTCCGCGCCCGTCGCCTTGCTGGGCATAGGCGGTGCTGGCCGCGAGGGCGGCGATGGCGATCATCATCATGGTTTTCTTCATGGTCGTCTCCTGTGGGTTGTGTTGTTTCAAAGTTCGGTAAATTCCAAGGATTCGTCGGAAATGGCGAGGAGGAGGTCTTCCAGCTCGGCGAAGTCGGTCTCGAGGGGATCGGTCCATTCCTCTTCGGTGGCGGTCAAGCCGGCAACCGTTGCGGGGGCGTTGGCGGAGGGGGCGCGGAAGGTTTGTATCCCGAGCAGAAGGGCGAGGGCGGCGGCGGCGGCCAGCAGGGGTTTCCAAGCGAGAGTCCGGTGGTTTTGCGCGAGGCGGGCGGCGATGCGTTGTGCGGCGTCGGGCGCGGGCTGTGCGGCGGGCGGGGGAATAGCGACGGCGAGGGCGCGGAGCTGGGCGCGGGCGCCGCGCGCCTCGGGGCGGGCGGCGAGTTCGGCGTCGAGCGCGCGGCGCTGGCTCGGGGACAGGCCGCCGGACTGTTCGAGGAGGAGGAGCTTTTCGAGTTCTTGGACGTTCATGGTCAGGACTCCTGGAGTTCGCGGTAGGCGGGGCCGAGGGTGTCGCGGAGTTTTTGGAGGGCGTACTGCATGCGGGCGAGGGCGGTGTTGATGGAGCAACGCTGGATGCGCGCGATTTCCTTGAAGGGCAGGCCGGCATCCATGCGGAGCCAGAAGACTTCGCGCTGTTCAACGGGCAGGCGCGCGGCGGCGGCGGCGATGTGGCGGCCAAGGTCGCGGCCGGCGGCTTCGTCGGCGGGGGAGAGGGCGGCGGCGGGAATGGGTTCGGCCGCGGGCTCGTCGAGCGAGACATCCGGCTTTTTCCGGCGGGCCTGGTCGATGATCAGGTTGTGCGCGATGCGAAACAGCCAACTCAATAAATTCTTATGGCGGAAAATATTCATGTGCTGGATGGCCCGGACCCAGGTTTCCTGGAACCACTCGTCGGCTTCGGCAGGATTGG
>DMJA01000147.1 GCA_003451935.1 Verrucomicrobiota bacterium
CTGCGCCCGGCGCTCCACCTCTTCGCGTGCGCGGCGCTCCACCTCTTCGCGGGCGCGGCGAGCCTCCTCCTCGGACTGCTTCAGTGCTTCCTCCAACTGGCGGCGGCGATCTTCCGCGAGCCGGGCTCGCTCCTCGGCCTCCTCGCGGGGCGTCCTCACGGATTTCGACTTGCTCCCGCCGCGAGACCGCTCCGGGCGTTTCGGGGGCTCGGCGACCGGGGGGGGGACCACCTGCACTTCCTCCGGTGCAGGCGGTTCGAGCTCGCTTGGAATCGGGGATTCCACATCCGGTTCTTCAAGCATTTCCTGCTGGATATCCTTCACGACCGGCATTTCATCCGCCGGCATCTTCTTTTCTTCTTCCGAAGACGGCGTCCATGCCAGCTCCTGCTGTCCGGCGGGCGGCGGCGATTCGTCCTCGGCTTCCAGATCCGGGCCCGGGGCGTCCGGGCGCTGGGCCATCTGCCGGGCCTTCTCCCGCGCGGCCGTGATTTCCTGCGCCTTGCGCTGGAGCTCCTTCCGCTCCTGCATTTCCTTCATCTTCTTCTGCAGGCCGGAGAACAGCCCGGGCTTCCGCTTTGGATCGCGGATCAACTCGGCCTTGTCCTCGGAAACGCCCGCAAAATGCAGATAGGCCTCGATGAACGGTTCGGCATCCAGCCCCAGATATTCGCAATAGAGACGATAGAATCCCTTGGCATACGGGGGGGCGATCAGCTTGGGATAGTTGTCCGCCTCCATGGCGGCGATGACCAGCATCTTGAGATGGGTGGCGGCCGCCGCTTCCGTCACGGTGACCCGCATGCGCTCCCGCGCCTCCCTCAGTTGTGGACCCAAGCCGCTCATGTATCCATCCTATGCCTGCGGATTTTCCGCGCCGCCGTCTTCCGTCCCGGCCGCGGCGAACCCGTCTAGATCGAACAGGATTTCCCGCGCCTCCGACCCGCGCGGAGGACCCACCATGCCCTTTTCCTCGAGGATGTCGATCAGCCGCGCCGCGCGCGTATAGCCGATCCGCAACCGCCGCTGGATGGACGAGGTACTCGCCCGCCGCGTCTGGCGGATGACCTCGATGGCCTGCTGGATGAGTTCTTCGTCCTCTTCCGGCGCGTCGGGCAGGCCGACGCCGCCTCCGTTGCCTTCCTTGACCGTGAAGCGCTCGTCGTAGCGGGGTTTGCCCTGCTGCTTCCAGTGGTCGGCGATTGCCTGGATTTCTTCGTCCTTGGTCCAGGCCCCCTGCGCGCGGACGAGCTTGTTGGCGCCGGTCAGCACCAGCATGTCGCCTTTGCCCACCAGCTTGTCGGCGCCTTCCTGGTCGATGACCACGCGGCTGTCGTTCTTCTGCGCCACCTTGAACGCCACGCGGCCGGGGATGTTCGACTTGATCGTGCCCGTGACGATGTCCACCGTCGGCCGCTGGGTCGCGATGATCATGTGGATGCCCGTCGCGCGCGCGAGCTGCGTCAGTTTCTGGATGCGCGGCTCGATGTCCTGCTGGGCCGTCAGCATCAGGTCCGCCAATTCGTCGATGATGATCACCCAGTACGGCAGGCGATCCGGCAACGGTTCTTCCGAGGGCTCCGCGGTCGGCGCGCCTTCCGCCTCTTCCGGGTTCGGTTCGGCGCCGGCCGCCGTGGCGAACAGCGCAGGCTGCTCGGTCTTGGGCCGCTGGTTGTACGAGCGGATGTCGCGGACCTTGGCCCGATGGAACAGCTTGAACCGCTTCTCCATTTCCTGGATCGCGATCCGCAGGGCGTTGACCACTTTCTTGGCGTCCGTGATCACGGGCGTTTCCAGATGCGGCAAATCGTTGTACCCCGAGAACTCCACGATCTTCGGATCGATCAGGATCAGGCGCAGCTCTTCCGGCGTCTGCGTCATCAGCAGCCCTGCCAGGATGGAATTCATGCAGACCGTCTTGCCCTGGCCCGTGGCGCCGGCGATCAGCAGGTGCGGCAGCGCGGCCAGATCGGCCATCAGCACGTGCCCGCCCACGTCCTGGCCCAGCGCCAGGGGCAGCGCGGCCTTCGAGGTCGTCCAGGACGCGCTTTCCATCAATTGCCTCAGCACCACCGGCGCGGCGGAGCGGTTGGGCACTTCGATGCCCACCACGCCCTTGCCCGGGATCGGCGCCTGCACCCGGATGCTGTCCGCCTTCAGCGCCAGCGTGAGATTGTTCGACAGCGCGCCGATACGCTCGACTTTCACGTTCGCCGCAGGCAGCAGTTCGTAGCGCGTCACCACCGGCCCCTGCTCCACATGCGTCACCTCGGCCTCGATGCCGAATTCCGCCAGCGTGGCGCGGATGGCATGGATCGTTTTCTCCAGTTCGTCGGCCCCCGCGCGCGCGCCGGCGCCCGGCGGGACGGGTTGCAGCAGCGACAGCGGCGGCAACACCCACTTCGGCGGCGGCACATTCGCTTCCTCTTCCACCCGCTTCGCCGACCGTTCCGCGTCCAGGCGCGCCTGCTTCGCGGCCCGCTCCTCGGCCGCCTTCTTTTCCTCTTCGGCCTTTTGCTGCTCCGCCAGGCGCTTCAGGAACGCCGCCTTGCGGGCCGCTTCTTCCTTTTCGCGGGCCGCCGCCTCTTCCTTTTCGCGGCGGACACGCTCCTCGGCCTCCCGGTGGCGCGCCGCCTCCTTCTCCTCCTGCTCGCGATCCTTCTGGCGGCGGCGGTCTTCCTTTTCCTGCAGGCGGCGCTCCTTCTGCAGCTCCCGCTCCAGTTTCAGGCGCTCGCGCTCCAGCAGCAGCGCTTCGCGTTCCGCCTGTTCCTGCGCCGTGCGATGGCTCGCGGCCCGCTCCTCGCGGCGCTCCTGCCAGCGCGCCCACAACTCGCCCAACGCCCGCCACAACTCCGCGGGATGCGTCTGGGAAACAAAGAAAAATCCGCCGATGACCACCACCATGCTGATGATCGCCGCGCCCACCACGCCCAGGAAATTCGTCAACAACATCCGTCCCAGGAACAGCCCGACGAAACCGCCCGGCATCTGGTTCAGATTGAACCGCTCCGGCGACATCTGGTTCCAGAACGGCAACTGGATATCGACCAGCACGCAAATCCCCGCCAAAATGCCCAGCATCCACAGCACGCGCGGCCAGACCCGTTCCCCCGACTGCACAATCATCAGCAAGCCCCACACGGCCAGCATGAGCGGAAACAGGAATCCGGCCAGGCCGAACACGTTGAACACGGCCCAAGCCGCCCAGGCCCCTGCCGGCCCGATGTAATTCACGGTCTCCGAATTGGATGGAGCGTGGTCCCGCGGGATGTCCAGCCAGGTGTACGACACCAGCGCCAGCAGCAACAACACCCAGAGCCCTTGCATCAGGATGCCCAGCGCCTCGCGGCGGACATTGGTCAACTTGCCCTTTTTTCCTGCCATATTTGTTTATATATAGCAGACCCCCCTCCCCCAATGCAATATCGGGTTGAACCCAAGTCCGGAGGCGGTTTCAAGGCGCGGAGGGATCCCGTTGCCGACTCGCCCGGCGGACCCGCCCCCTCGCCCCGGGCCGTCAGGCCGGATTCAGCTTCGAAAAGGCCCGGGCCATGCGCGGCAGGGCGGCGGATTCGCGGATGTTGTGCTCCAGCAGTTCGCGAACTTCGTCCACCACGGCCACGCGCGCGAGCGCCTCCGCGAACGACAGCCCCGCGGCCTGGGCCGCGATGTGGACTTCCTCGTCCGGAAAATTCTCCGGTTTCGCCTCCGCGTCGGCGGCCCGCGCCAGCACGTCCCGCTGCCAAAGTTGGACCGTCCGCAAAATCTCCTCGCGCATTTCCTTCACCCGCGTCGCCACGCGTCCGTCGATGATGCCCTTGTCCGCCTTGGTAAACGCGCCATCGTCGCCCCCGTGCGACCGCACCCATTCCTCTTGACGGGCCGTTTCCTCCGCCTCGGCCAGCTCTTCCAGCGAGCGCAGCGGAGCCGTCAGCCGGTCCGTCCAGGCGATCATCTCGCAGGCCCGGCGGGCGGGCGGATTCCGCAGCAAATCCATCACCACGGGCATCCAGGGCGTGCCTTCCCGTCGCTCGTCCTCCATCACATCCACGAACTGGGAGCGTGACCGGAGGGTCGGCAGCAGGGCCGCCGGCGTGTCCGTCACCAGGATCAGCAAGCTGTTCGGCGGCGGTTCTTCCAGCGTCTTCAGCAGGATATTCGGCGCGGCGTCCTTCAGCCGGTCGGCAAACAAAATCACCCCCGCCTTCCACCCGCCCTCGTAGGAGGTCAACCCGATGAAATCGATCAGGGACCGGATCACCTCCGCCTTGATCTGCCGCCCCTTGCCTTCGGGCTCGATCCATTGGATGTCCACATGCTGCCGCAGATGGAGCGCACCCTTGCCGGTGAACAACAGGGCGAGCAGCCGCTCGGCGAAATCCGCGCCCGACCCGCGCGGATGCCCGGAAACCAGCACGGCATGCGGCATCCGCCCGGAGGCCACCGTCCGGCGGAAGTTCTCCAGCGCCCGTTCAACTCGGGGGGAGGAAGGCATCGCTCACCAGCTTCCAAACGTCTTCCGCGACGGGCTCCGCATGCCGCATCGCATCCACCTTGCGGAACCGCTCCGGAAAGCGGCGCGCCAGCTCCAGATAGCCCTGGCGGACCTTTTCGTGGAACTCCAGCGCCTCGCTCTCGATCCGGTCGTATTGGATTTTCTTGCCGACCTGCCGCTTCGCGCAGCGCTGCATGCCGAGGCTGACGTTCACATCCAGCAGGATCGTCATGTCCGGCACCGCGACGCCAATCGCAAAGCGGTTGATGGTCTCCATCAGTTCCACGGGAAACCCGC
Organism: Verrucomicrobiota bacterium; assembly: GCA_003451935.1. Classification (GTDB taxonomy): domain Bacteria; phylum Verrucomicrobiota; class Kiritimatiellia; order CAIQIC01; family Lenti-01; genus Lenti-01. The sequence goes on from DMJA01000147.1 coordinate 4,793, forward strand.
GCCCGAAACCCTGGTAGGCCGTGGTCGAGTCGGCGAAGCGGTCGCACAAGACCCATGCCCCGCGGTCGAGGGCGGGCTGGATCACCTGCCGCACGAGCTGCGCGCGGCTGGCCTCGAACAGGAGCACCTCGCTCTCGGCGCAAGGCGCTTCGCCGGCGGCGTTGTATTGCAGCACGCCCCGAATGGCTTCGCCCAGCTTCGTCCCGCCCGGTTCCCGCGTATAGATCACCTCGATCCCACGCGCCTCCAGCCGCGAAATCAGCATCGCCGCCTGCGTGCTCTTCCCCGCCCCCTCCGGGCCCTCGAACGTGATCAACCTTCCTCTCGCCATTTCAAAACCTCCAATCAAAATCCACTTAGCAGGAAAACAGGAAACACAGGAAAACAGGATAAATCATCAGGAATGTCCATAATATTCTCGGCCGATTCGTTTGACAGCGAGCGGCACCGCGTTGAAATTAATCAGCAATCCTGTTTCCAACTTGGCAGCCTTCAAGTAGGAACGGACGATGGCAAAGAAAATGGGTTCAAATGCTTTTACGGCCTTCAATTCAACCACCACTTTCTTGTCGACCAACAAGTCTGGACGGCACTCGCCGACTTTTTCGCCGCGAAAAGGAACCTCGAAGCTTTTTTGCCGCTCATATGGAATGCCGCGATGCCGCAACTCGACGCAAAGGGCCTCCTCATAGACCGACTCCAGAAATCCAGGTCCCAATTCCCGATGGACTTCAATCGCCGCCGCAATGATCTGCTCGGTCAATTCCTTGTCCTGCAACGGTTCCACTGGCTGTTATCCTGTTTTCCTGTTGTTTCCTGTTNNCCTGTTTTCCTGCTGAAATTCTTCACGCTTTGGTCGTCACCTGCCCCTTGGGGGTGTCCTTGACGATCCAGCCGCGAGTGGCGATTTCGTCGCGCAGGGCGTCGGACTGCTTCCAGTCCTTGGCCGCGCGGGCGGCCTGGCGCCGATCCAGCAGCGCCTGCACTTCGGCCGGCACCGTCTCCGCGGGTTTCTCCAACACGCCCAGCGCGCCATCCCAGCGCCGGAACAACTCGCGCACCGCCGCCGCATCCGCCGTTTCCAGCAACTTCGCATCCATCACGGCATTGCCCTCGCGGATGGCGTCGAACAGGGCGGCCAGCGCCGCCGACACGTTCAAATCCTCGTCCATGGCCGCCTCGAACCGGTCCGCCGCGCCCTGCGCCCAGCCCGGCAAGGCCCCGGCCTTGGCGCTTCCGGCCGCGTCGGCCAGCCGCGCCGTGAATTCATCCACGCGCCGCAACGCCGTTCGGGCCGCGTCCAGCGAGCCGAACGTGAAATTGAGCGGCGCGCGGTAGTGCGTGGCCAGCAGCTCGTAGCGCACCTCGCGGCCCGAATAGCCCCGCGCCAGCACGTCGCGCAAGGTGTGAAAATTGCCCAGCGACTTGGACAT
>DMJA01000045.1 GCA_003451935.1 Verrucomicrobiota bacterium
ATTCTTTCCATTGTGTGGAAAAATCCGGAAAAGTTTTTCCATTGTGTGGAAAAATCAGCCCCCTTTTTCCACACCGTGGAAAACTTTTTTCCACACCATGGAAAACCGGACCAAGGGGCACCTTGCCGCCGCCGCCGGGACGGTCGAACATGAACAGGGGGATGGCGTAGCCCGTCGTTTGGCCGCACATGCCGCGCAGGATTTCGCGCCCTTTGGCGACCGAAGAGCGCAGATGCGCCGTCCCCGCCGCCAAGTCGCCTTGGTGCAGATAGTACGGCTTCACGCCGATCTTCAACAGGCCCTCGTTCAAGCGCAGCATCGTGCCGAGGTCGTCGTTGATGCCCCGCAGCAGCACGGTCTGGTTCATGAGCGGAATCCCCGCATCCAGCAGGCGACCGCAGGCCGCCGCCGCGCGCGGCGTCAGTTCGGCGGGATGCGTGAAATGCAGGCTCATCCAGAGCGGACGGGATTTCTTCAGCATCCGCGCCAGCGCGGGCGTGACCCGCTGTGGCAGCACCGCCGGCACCTTGGTCCCGATGCGGATCAGCTCGATGTGCGGAATCGCCCGCAGCGATTGCAGCAACCGCTCCAGTTGCGGGTCCCCCAGCGTCAGCGGATCGCCGCCCGACACCAGCACATCGCGAATCTCCGGCGTCTTCCGGAGCCAAGCCAGCGCCTGCCCCAAATAGGGGTCAGTCCTATAATCTATAATTTTTCCTGTCGTTCGCGCCCGGGTGCAATAGCGGCAGAAGCACGCGCAATCGGCGGTCGCCAGCAGGAGCGCCTTGTGCGGATAGGAGCAGACCAGCCTCGGCGCGACCTGGTGCGCCACCTCGCCCAGCGGGTCGTGCAACTCCCCGCGCCCCACGCGCGCCTCGCGCAGGTCGGGGATCACCGTCCGCCGCAACGGATGGTCCGGCGACTCCCCGGCCAGGAGCGAAAGAAAGTACGGGGTGATTCCCATCGGCATGCGCCAGGCTCCGGGTTTCGTCAGCGCCATCCGCTCGCGCAGCGAAAGCTCCAGCGCGCACGCGAGCCCCTCCGCCGTTCGCACGCGGTTCCGCAATTGCCAGCGCCAGTCGGCCCAATCCGCCGCGGACGCCCCCGGAAAGGCGCGGCGGCGGAATTCCCGCTCGCGGCGCGTGCGGGTCTCGGATGGCGGGACGGGGTCCATGAAGGGCCGATATTGCCAAACCCGCGCGTTCAGGTAAACTCTCCTCCGTGTCCGATCCACCCGTCCAATTCGACAAGACCACTGCGCTGGAGGTCATCCCCGGCGCCACCCCCGACGCCACCACGGTCGCGGCAGACTCCAGTTCCGCATCGGAGCCGTCCATCCTGCACGACCTCGCCCCCGGCGCCCGGACCGGCCCGGGCGTGGGCAGCCGCCAGCTCGCCGCCAACTACCGCGCCATCCTGGCCGCCCGCGCCATCTATTATCCCGTCGCCTACCGGTTCCCCCGCGAACTCGGCCGCGGGCGCCAGGGCATTGTGTTCCTCGGCCTGCGCCAAGGCGCGCGCGGATGCGTCACCCGACACGCCATCAAGCTCTTCGACCCGGCCATCTACAGCAGCGCGAAGAAATACTGGACCGACATGGGCCGCATCGCCGCCCAAACCTCCAAGCTCCAGCTGGTGAAGAATCCCGCCCTCGTCGCCCCCGACATCTACGAGGAAAGCAATGGCATCGGCTACCTCCAGATGGAGGTCGTGGACGGCATTTCCCTGCGCGAGCTTCTCGACGGAACGCACCTGGAGCAGGTCCGCGCCCGCTCCACCGAGGAGGAATGGCGCCGCTTCACGGACGTCATTTTCCGGCTCGAAAACGGCAAGATCATGATCCAGCCCGGCATCGCGCTCTACATCCTGCGCCAGGTGCTGCGCGGCCTCGAAACCCTGCACGAAATGGGCTTCATCCATTCCGACGTCAAGCCGGCCAACATCATGATCGACCGGCTCGGCTACGTGAAGCTCATCGACTATGGCCGCGCCATGCTCGTGGACGAAAAGATCACGCTGCTGCTCGGCACGCCCGTCTACATGGCGCCCGAGACCCACTCCGAGCGCGTCGCCCGCACCTATTCCGACCTCTACAGCCTCGGACTGGTCGGCCTTGAAATGCTCCGCGGCGAACGCCTTTTCCCCGCCGACATCAACCATTCCGAACCCGACCTCCTCAAGGCCAAGCGCGAGCTGCCCACCCATCTCTACGATCTGTTGCCCGACCATGTCCGCAAAAACGCGCAGTTCCTGATCCTGCTCCAGCGCTTTCTCGAACCCAACCCGGCCGGCCGTTTCGCCACCGCGGAGGAAGCGGAGGTCGGCAGCAATGGGCTCTCCCGCCTCCACAAGCAGCTCACCCTCGCCGGCAAGGACACCGAATACGGCCGCGAGCTGGAAAACTACCTCTCCCGCATCGTCAATCCCCTCGGGCCCGCCTGATCCTCCCCGCCGTCCACGCTATTCGTGGAAAATGACGGCCTCGAACACCGTGAACGTTGCGCGTGGATCCCGCCACGCATCGCCCGGCAGTCCGGCCTTGTAGGACAGATGCGTCAGCGTGGTCGCCAGGTCCCATCCCTGCTCCGGCGCGACTTGCGGCAAAAAGACCGCGGACCGGCCGCGCAGCTCGATGAACATCCCGTGCTTGCCGATCTCGATGTCCTGGTACGAGGCCACGGGAACCGGCGGCGTGAGCGCGCTGATTTCGATGTGGATTTCCGGGAACTCCTTCGCCGTCAGCGGCGGGAAGCGCGGATCATTGAACGCCGCGTCGATGGCATGGTCGAGCACGACGTCCGCCAGCGCCCGGCGCGGAAAGATTTCGCCGATGCACCCGCGCAATTCGCCGCCGAGGGTCAGCGTGACGAATCCCCCCATTTTCTGCTTCATCGCCGGCGTGGGCTCCACGCCGAGGTCTTCGGGATCGGAGGGCTTGTCCCCTTTCAAGGCTTGTTCAATGGCCTTCCGCGCCATTTTCAGCAACGCTTTCTTGTCGGCGGCGGACAGCTCGGCCTTCTTCGGTTTTTCGGCTTCCCTCTTCTTCGCGGGTGCGCCGCCCCCGCCGTAGAAACCGATGGAGGCATAGCTGACGGAGTTTTCGAAATCGCCGGTGTTGCGGCCCGAGGTGTCATAGGCCAGCTCGCGCGCCCGAAAGCCCCGGGGCAGCATCCGCAGCAGGACGCCCACGGGGTCCTGCCCGCAGATGGTCGCGCCGGTCTCGTCGCAGTAGGCCGCGAATCCGTCCGCGTCGCCGGCCAGGATCTTCGCCACGGCCCCGCCGTCGAGCCGGCGAAGGTTCGCCTCCACGTTCGTGCGGAAGGGAACATAGCCGAAGTTCGGGCCGTAGTGGGTGAAGTCGGAGCTGACGACCAGCGCCGTCTGCCCGTCCATCAGTCCGCCCAGCGCCTCGGCGGCCTCCTGACGCGTGTCGCCGTCGAGCTGGCCGAGGGTGACGGGCACCAGTTTCCACTCGCGCCCCTCCAGCGCCACCTGCAACAGGGGCAGCTGCATCTCGACGCTGTTTTCGCCGCGACGCGTGGCAGGGGCGTCGGTGAACAGTGGATTCTTCATCAATTCCGCAATGGCTTCGGTGTCCAGCGGCGTCTCGCCCAGCGGCGACCGGTAATGCGTCTCGCGCGCCGGCAGGCTGATCCGGCCGGGCAGAGAGATGCGGTGGGAGAACCCCAGCACCACCACGCGGCGCAACTCCTTCCGCGCGGCGAGGGCCTTCATCCCGACCGCCGCGCAGGGACCGGAATAGGCATAGCCCGCGTGCGGAACGATGACGGCGAAAATGGACGGATCCGCGTCCCCCTCCGCCTTCCGGAGATAGCCTTCCAGTTCCGCTTTCAGGCGGGAGGGATTCGCGTCGTACCAAGCCCCCGCCAAGGTCGATTCCATGCAAGTCTTGTTCATATCCGCCACCTTTTCTTCCCGCGCGCACGCGACCACTACCCACAGCAAACCTAACACAATTCCAACGCTCTTATTCATTTCGCAACGCCTCCGCAGGGGGCAGGCGCGCCGCCATCCACGCCGGCCCAAGGGAACAGAGCAGGGCAAGGACGACCGCCAAGGCCAGTGGAAGAATCCGCGCGCCCGCGCCGAAATAAAACGGCAGCGGGAACCGGCCGCCCAACCCCCGCAGCGCGAATTCCGCCGCAAGCATCCCCGCCGCCGCCGCCGCGCCCGTCAACGCCAGCGATTCCGCGACGAACAGCCCGGCGATCTCGACCCGCCGCGCGCCCAGCGCACGGCGCAGGCCGATCTCGGGAATGCGCTCCCGCACGCCCGTCAACAGCATCCCGGCCAGCGTCACCGCGCCCAGCAGCAACCCCAGGGCGCCGCCCGCCCCCGCCGTCCAGCCGATGGCCCGCTGCCAGCGCCGGATGCCCTTCAAAAGCGATTCCGGCGTGATCCATTCGACGCCTTCCGGGCCCATCCCCGGCTGCGCCAGCAAGTTCTCCACGCGCCGGCGCAAATCCTCGGGCGCGCGGGCTCCCCCAAGTGCGCGGAACAACAGGGAGTCCACGCGTTCCCGGGCGTCGGGGCCGCCTTGTTCCAGCGCGTCGGCCGTGTAGGGAATGAAAACCGCCTCCTGCGCGCTGCCCAAGGCCGGATCCCCGCCGGCATCGAAGCACCCCACCAGCCGGAACGGTTCGTTGCCCAGCAAAACCACGTCGCCGATCCGCCAGCGGTTCTGGCGGCAAAGCGACGCCGGCGCCATGGCATGGCGGGCGCCTTGGCGCACATCCCTTTCGTCCAGTGCACGGC
>DMJA01000001.1 GCA_003451935.1 Verrucomicrobiota bacterium
GTCCAGCACGACAGAGGCGCCCATCTATCGCCGCCCCTCTTCGATGAGCTCACGGAGCGTAAGACCGTCCAAGCGATGTTCGCCGCGGAATGACCGAAGCTCGTCCGTCACCTCGCGTGGCGAGCGCTTGGGCGCGCCTTCGACAGGCTTCAGAAGGGCCACAGGGATGCCGTGACGCGTAATCGTGATGGTCTCGCCTCCGGCAACCCGGCGCAGCAGCTCCGGGAGCCGGGTCTTTGCTTCATAGGCCCCGATTCGGTCCATTGTCCTTCTCCCAGCGTCTCGCAGGACGCTCTAACCAGTCTAGACCAGTCTGAATTCCGTGTCAAGCCGACTGTGGTCCCCCAAATCCGCAGGTAAGGTCAGGAATGGCGGATGAGGTGGGCCGAGGGAGGGCGTCGGAAGCCTCGGGGGACGCCGTTGGGCGCACGCGGTGAGGATTGGCGGCGGCTCGAGGCGGGTCGGATGGCGGATCCAGGGCATGCACGCGGTGATGGGCATGCGCGGGATGCAGCGCGCCCCTGGTGATTCGGGCGAGGTGACGAGGGGCAGCGCCGTTCGCTACCCGGTGGGCTGCGTGGCCAGCGGGAATCGGGCGAAGAGCTTTACGAACCGCTTGATCCATTCGATGCCGGCCGCCAGGTGCAACGAGATCTTGCGCCGGTCGCGCGAGAAACGTCCGGCCACGTTGACGATCACGAACCGGACGCGCTTGGCTTTGGCGTTGTGTAGGGTTTCGTCCGGCCAGGCCTGCTTGACCGCGACGAGGATGTTGTAGGCCATGCACGTGATTCGGAACCACGCGGCGTTGGCCCCGAATTGGGCGCTGGGAAGCTGGCCGCCGCCCAAGCCGTTCTTCAGCTCATCGTGGACGTGCTCTATCGTGCCCGCCTTTTGGCGATGCCAGGTGATCAATGCCCCCCCGTCTTCGTTCCAGCGATTGGAGAGGATAGCGTAGTGGCGTCTGTCGTGGCCGTCGTCGAAGAGTTCGCCCTGCGGCTTGAGCAGGCGTAGGCCCACGTAACGCAACGGTTCGATGCCTTTTTTCTCGACCTTTTCGGCGGGGACGAAATCCACTTCCGCCCATTGCCGCAACGTTCCGTCCGAATCGTTTCCGAACGTCGTCCAGTTCGCTTCCGGCACGGCCTTGAGGGCTTTCCCCAAGTCCTCGCTCATGCGCGCGCTCACGGCGAACTCGATCAACCCTTTCGGACCGTCTTCCCGTTCCGGATTGCGCAACCAGTTCACCAGGCCGCTTTCGTGGCACGCCGAATCCCCTCGGAAATAGTATTCGGTCACCGTCTGCGGCAACGCCGCGAACGCGTGTTTCGCGCAGGTTAACGGAGAGGACAACGCCGGTACGTTGCCGTCGCGGAACTCGTCCGCTAGGATCAATTCCGTTTCCGCCCACATCGCCACCATCGGCTGATAGCCCCGCGTCCCCTCGTAGGTCCACTTCGCCTCCCGTTTGCGGCTCTCGATGATCGTCGCGTCCTGATCCACCGTCGCCCGCGTCGGGGGCTGCTTCGAACGCCCGGCAATCACCCGCACCATCTCCTGCCCCACCTCGCCCAAGGCCGAAAGCGCGGCGCTCTCTTTGGGAATGAACGACAACCGCTGCTGGCGCTCCGCCTCGGCTTGCGCGTACGCTACCTGGTTCGGATCGTGAAACGATTCCAGAAAATCCGCCACGCACCGCTGGCTTGGCGCACTATACCCCAGCATCTTGCTCACCCCGTTGTCCTGGCGCAACCGCTCCATGTCTTGCATGCAGTCCCCGCCCGCCACGTGAAGCATCACCAGCGACTCCACCTGTTGCCCCACGCGAAACCCGCGTGCCCGTTCTTTGATGCGCACGCGGTCATCGCACAGCTTCGGGGCGCCCAGGCTGCGGAACGCCCGGCTGAACGCGGCCAGACCGGCCTGCGCGGTGAGGAGTCCTTCCATCGGTTTCTCGTCGATGGCAAACGGCGTCTTCTCTTGGAGGGGCGTTGGCGTTCTCATGTGTATTATTATATCAAGACAGTCTTGATATGTCAAGCAAAAAAACGACTCGCTCCGGCCGTCGAACAACTCAATGAAATCAGCCCCCTCCGCCTCCAATTCACACCTTCCCGCAAAAAGGCCGTTGCTTACCTGCGGATCGGGGGGCGAGTACTTGAACTCGGGGTCCCGGACACGTATCATTACGGGCAATGGCCAGCCTTGGCGGCGCCCTGACGCTGGGCGCAGGCTGGCGTTTCGCCGGCCGGGTCCTGCGGGATCCTGAGAGAATCAGAGTCGACATAGCATGTCGAGCAAGACAGGTGCGGGCGCCGGACCTCCCGGCGTCCGCTTTTTGAGGGGAAGCTATCAGCGATCGCCCATAGCTGTCCCGATACTGGTTGATCGCCACCTTTCCTTGTGTCAACCTACGTCAGTACCAGACAGGCGGCGCAGACCGCCGAGGACTGACCAATAGCTGATAGCTTGTGACTGGGAGGACCGCCATGAGTCTGTGGGCGCGCATCATGGGCAAGGAAGGGCACGATGTCGACGAGCTGGCGCGGCGCCTGGACGTCGATGCGGACCATCTCCGTGCGGTCCGCCCTCAGTACACAGAGTTCACCATCCCCAAGCGCTCCGGCGGCACGCGGCGCATCCTCGCTCCCGGTTC
>DMJA01000016.1 GCA_003451935.1 Verrucomicrobiota bacterium
GAAAAAAGGTATGGCGGGTCCGCCGGAGAGGAGGGCGGATCCAGCGGATCGATGGTAAAGGGCAGATGCCGGAACTTGCCGGCGGCGGCGGGGAAAAGTTGCTGGTAGGATTCGACTTCGGTTTGAGAATGGCAAAAGGCGATCCGGAGCGAAGGATGTGCCAAGGCCCTGGCGAAAAAATGGCGCCACGCCCGTCCGAAGAAGCCCGGCCGGGGCACGTAGATCAACGGCTGCAGGAACAGCGGCGGGATCGAGAGTCGCATCAGGCGGGCCAGATAACAGGCGTACAAGGCGATGAATTGCTGGATGCAAACGAAGGCGCCGTAGCGTTTCCGGCGGCGCAGGCAGAAGAGGGCCCGTTCAAGATAGGCCAGTTGGCGGCGGATCGGATGCCAGCGGGCGGGAATCCAGCATGATTGATCATCCACCGTTCGGCGCAGGCGCTCTTCCAAGAAGTTTTTTAGCGGGGTATGGGGCGGGGGGGTGTCGGCCACAAGGCCAATCGGCTTCAGGATGGGGGGAACGGGATTGGACACGGTAATCGCTGGGTTCAAGTTCAGTTCTCAACATACAGGTTGCCCCCCGGTCCCCGCAAGGATTCTGCGCAATGTACGGCGGCGGGCGATGTGGCTTCCCGGCACAATACGGTTGATAAAACAGGCCTGAACAGGGAAGATGCCCGTCGAATAACGGCAGGAACGGGCAAGGAGCAAGGGATGATCAAGTTGGCAAGATGGATTTTCGGGCTGTTGAAAGCCGCATTCGAACCCGTCGTCGTATGGGCGTTCCATGTCCTGTGGTTCCATTCGAAGGATACGTGGGGGCGAAATACCTTCCTAGGTTTTCCCATCCTCCAATGTCCGCTGGATTTACAACTCTATCAGGAATTGATCTATGATTTGAAACCGGGATTCATCCTGCAGACGGGGGTGGCCGGGGGCGGCTCCATGCTGTATTTCGCCTCCATGCTGGACTTGATCGGTGCCCCGCCGGAAAGCGGGGTCTTTGGCATCGACATCGAGCTGCAGGATTGCGCCAGGCGCCTTGCGCATCCCCGGGTGCATCTGTACGAAGGCAGCTCCACCGATCCCGCGCTGGCGGAAAAGGTCAAGACGGCCCTCCCGAAAGGCCCCGGACTTGTCGTGCTCGATTCCGATCACCGCAAGGCGCATGTCCTGAACGAGCTCAACATCTACAAGGACCTCGTGGAGGTCGGATCGTACATCGTGGTGGAAGATACCAACATCGGCGGCCACCCCGTGCTTCCCTTTTTCGGGCCCGGACCGTATGACGCCGTCTGTGAGTTCCTGGCGGACAACCCCGGTTTTATCCGGGACGACGCGCTGTGGAAACGCAACAAGTTCTCCTTCCACCAGCGGGGCTGGCTGAAACGGGTCCGCTAGAAAACGACCTTGCTGGATGCTGGCCGCCATGAATTACCCCTTGGCCAAAACAATTTATCGGCTGTTGCCGGAACCGATCCGTCGCCGCCTATACGATCCTCGCCAATTCTTTCTGCGCCTCCGCCTGAAAAAACGAATCTTGGACTACTATCGCGACACATTGGATCCTGAAATCCTCGCGGCGCTGGCCTTCATCCGGAAATACAAGCTGACCACCTTCAACTACGAGTTCATTTTTGACTACGAGGACCGCCCCGTCGAGGTGCTCCGGGACGAGGAGTGCGGCCTGCTCTATGTGGTGGAGGACGGCAAGCGGCTGTATTTCAAGCGTGCCGTGACGGATCCCGAACAGGCCGCCGACATCTACAACGCCATGTGCAAGGAACAAGATCCGCGCTCGCCCCATTGCTACACCCGTCCGGGCCATGGCGTGGAAAGCGGCACCGTCTTGGACCTGGGCGCGGCCGAAGGCCTGTTCTCGCTCCGGATCGTGGAACGCGCCGAGGCGGTCTACCTCTTTGAATGCGACCCCGGCTGGATCGAGGCCCTCCAGCAGACCTTCAAGCCCTATGCCGGCAAGGTCCACATTGTGCCGAAGTACGTGTCCGACCAGGACAACGATCGCGAGGTCAGCCTGGACGTGTTTTCAAAAACCGTATCCGGGAAGATTTCCTTTGTGAAGATGGACATCGAGGGGGCGGAGGTTCGCACCCTGCGCGGCGCGCGGCGGATGATGCAGGCCCACCCCGAATGCAAATGGTCCGTGTGTGTCTATCACCATCCCGACGATGAGCGGCAGGTGCGGGAGGAATTGAAGGGGTTCCACATGGAAACCTCTCCGGGCTACATGCTGTTCTATTTTGACAAGGCCCTCGCGCCGCCCTTTTTCCGCCGCGGCGTGCTGTACGCGGATCCCTAGCCGCGCTTTTCGAAGAGCAGCAGGGTCCGCGGGGAGTTTTGGATGGGGGATTGCCGCAGGAGGGTGAACGTTTCGCCGAACACCTCGAGGCAATGGGCGAGGGTGACGTGGTCGAAGAGGTTGACGCGGAACTCGATCAGCTTGCGAAACATGACATCGTCGGTGGGGACGAATTCCAGCACGAGATGTTTTCGGGTGATGGCGGCGTAGATGTCCCGGATGGACGCCATGGGCAGGTTGGCCCCGACCAGCAGGTGGTGGATGACGGCGAGCGCCAGTACGCAATCGGGCTTGGCCCGGCCGAGGAAGGGCGGGCGTTCGGAATTCATGTAGCCGATGCCGGGGCTCGGATTCGCGATATCCACGACCATCGGGGTGATGGCGGCGGGCTCCTGCCGAAGCCGCCGATACATCTGCTCCACCGCGCCGATGTCGAAATCGGTGGCGAGGACGGATGCGCCGCAGTCGGCGGCGATCCGCGAGTAGTCGCCCGTGTTGCAGCCGACGTCGAGAACCGATGCGGGCTTGGCCTGCAGAAGGAATTCGCGGACCAGGGTTTTCTTCGAAGCCTCGGCGGCTTCGTCGTAGGAGCAGGTCTGCGTGTAGTCGCCCCAGACGGTAATATGCGAGATGATTTCCGCCAATCGCTCGATTTTCTTGTCGAGCCGCCGGAGCGTCATCTGCTGGGCGACGGGATTTCCGGCGGCCGCGCCGGATGTTGCCCCGGCCGGAGGCCGGGGGGCGGACGCCCTGCCGGATTTGACCTTTTTCTCCAGGGCGAAGGGCAGGCCGACGTCGAGGACCAGCGAAGGACTCCAGCGCTTGAAGAAGGAAAAGGCCTGGCCGACTTGCAGGGTGGAACGACCGTCGAGGTTGGACAGGAAATAGGAGCGCAGATCCCAGCCGGCATGTTTGACCAGCAGGAGGGGATAGAGAAACATCCGGTTGAATTGCCCCAAGGCGAACCAGAGGTCGAGCCGCGAGGGCCTTTCGATGGATGTGAGGTCGATGAAGACGGGCTTGCCCCGGACAAACTGGATGTTGTAGGCAGTGGCGTCCTTGAGCGAGAGGCCGAGCTTGAGAAGTTCGCCTTGCAACCGCAAGGTCAGCCGCCCCGCGTCGGCCAGCATGGAGGTGGACCACTCGTAGGGATAGGTGATGGGCGAAATCCGGTCGTGCTCCAGAAAGGCGGCGAATCCGGGGTGGGCGGCGGAGAGTTCATCCACCAGCGGGGAATCGGCCACGAACCGGGTACCGACCACGAGGCCTTCCTTCGTCCACCGGGCCAAATGGCCGTGGGTGTCCAGATTTCGGATCAAGTCCGCCGCGGTCCGGTCCAAGGCGCGGAAGATGCGCCCTTGATGCTGGAAAACATATCCGCTGGGATCGCGGAAGGAGCCGGAATCGCGGGGCATGCGATTATTCCGGTTTCTTGGGTTCTTCCGCCGGCTTGGGTTCTTCGGGCTTCTTGCCCGTGAAAAGCGATTTGATCTTCTGCCAGAAGACGGCGATTCCGCCGATGCACGAGGCGAGAATGACCTGAATCAGGATGCTGCCGCTGCCGGGATCGATGTAGGCGAGAATCATGTGGAGCTCCTTTTCATTGCAGACCTAATGGACTATAGGCGGGGAATCCGCCGGCACAATAAAAAACCGCCTTTGGAAGGCGGGGCGTCCGGGATTTGGTGGAGGGTAGGAGGTTCGAACTCCCGACCTCCTGAATGCCATTCAGGCGCTCTACCAAACTGAGCTAACCCCCCAAATCCTCAGACGATGCGGGGTGTTGTACCACGCACCCCGGTCTCCGTCAACCCGTCCCGGAAAAAATTCCGCCAAAAATTTCCGTTCCCGGTTTGGGATTGCCAAGGGGACCGGTGGGGATGTACAAGCGCTTCCGGTTTGAAAGGTGCGGTGACATTGAATGGCGGCGGGAACAAGATGGACACCACGTATGTCCAATGGCTGAAAGGGCTGGCCATCGTCCTGGTGGTGGTGGGGCATTTTTATTCGTCGTTTTTTTCTTCCGTTTGGATCGAGGGGGCTCGGCGCGTGATTTATCTGTTCCACATGCCGTTGTTCATGGTGATTTCGGGGTTTCTCTATGCGTTGTCGCGGCCGCTTCCCTTTGGAGCCTTGGTGAAAAAGAAGGCGCTACGCCTGATGCTGCCCTATGTCTCTATTTCCGCGTTGGTTTTGGCGGCGAAGTGGAGCGCCGGGGCGGTGCATTTCCAGTTGCAGCACCCCGTTCAGGCGGACGACCTATGGGCGTTCCTGTTCTCTCCCCATCGCGGGTTTGCCACTTTCTTGTGGTATATCTATTCGTTATTCGTCATTTTCTGCCTCGTCCGGGCGCTCGAAGCCGCCCGCACCCCCTTGTGGTTGATGTTTTCCCTGGCGCTGGGCTTGCGCTTTGTGCCGCTTCCGTCGTACTTCTGCCTGAATCTCGTCGGCGCCCATTTGGTGTATTTTGTGTTTGGCATGGGTTTGAAGCGCCTGTCCGGGACGGGCGTATTCAATGCCCAACGGGGAATGGGGGCCGCCATGGCCGGATGTTGGGCGGGATTCGGGTTGCTGGCCTGGTTGATCCTGGCCAAAGGAATTTCGGGCGGCGGCTGGTCGATTTTGGCGGCCATTTTGGGGATCCTGTCCTGTTGGACGCTGGCCTTGTGCTATGGCCGGCGCCCGGCCTCTTTCCTGGCATGGATTGGCGGGGCCTCGTCTGCAATCTATTTGCTGCACACCATCATCATGGGAATTATCCGCTATGTCTGGGAGCAAGGAATCGGAGTGGATTCACGGCGGGCGCAGATGTTGTTCTTTGCCAGTTCCATCTCGCTGGCCGTGATGCTGCCCGCCATGCTCCAACGGTTTGTCCTGGACCGGTTTCCCAAGGCGAGCAAGGTGTTGCTGGGGGCGGCTCCGGGGCGAAACCGGGCGTAGGGCCTGTCCCGCGAAAATAAACTTTCCCCGCGGCGGGGATTGACAGCGGAGGGCGCTTCGCGTACTTTGTGCGCCTATTTGTCGAATGGGGCGGTAGTGTTCCGCCCAGAAACAGAGGATTCAGATGGAAGCGTATGCGGTGATCGAAACCGGTGGAAAACAGTACCGGGTTCAAAAGGATGATGTGCTCGCGGTCGAGCTGCTGGACGGGGCCGAGGCGGGCAAGCCCGTCGAACTGGGCCGCGTGCTGGCGTTCAACGATGGCTCGGGCCTGAAGATCGGTTCACCCGAGGTCGCGGGCGTCAAGGTGATGGCCGAGGTGGTCGCGGAATTCCGCGCGCCGAAAGTCGTGGCGTTCAAGAAAAAGCGCCGCAAGGGATATCATCGCAAGGTCGGGCATCGCCAGGACCTGCTCAGGGTGAAGATCGCGTCCATCGCGTAAGGCAAGGAGACGGACAATGGCACATAAAAAGGCAGGCGGC
>DMJA01000235.1 GCA_003451935.1 Verrucomicrobiota bacterium
GGATCATGCACTGGAAAAGGAACAGCAGTCCGAACAAGATGGCCAGCGCCTGCCCCGCCATGGGGTCGGCCAGCCTCTTCCGGAATTCGGCGGCAGCGGATTCCGCAGGAACGGGCTTTTGCTTCGCATCCTTGTTCATCGGGCAGCATTCTCCATATTCTCCAAGGCATTTCAAGCAAAACGCAACGGGCCGCCGTTTTCTTTGCGCTTTTTTCCGGGCGAAGCGCGGGGTAGGATGCGGATCGAAAGGAATCCCGCCATGCGCCAGAAAAAGAAAGTCCTCATCCTGCTCGGCAGCCCCCGCGAAGACGGCAATTCCACCCGCCTGGCCTTCGCCTTCGCCGATGCCGCCAGCCGCAAGGGCCACGCCGTGCAATCCATCCGGCTCTCCGCGCTCCACATCGCCCCCTGCAATGGGTGCCGCCAATGCTGGAAAAAAGCCTCCGAACCTTGCGTCCTCCGCGACGACATGGATCCAGTTTATCCTCTCCTGCGCGCGGCCGATGTCCTTGTCTTCGCCACGCCGCTGCATTTCTACACCTGGTCTTCGCCCCTCAAGACGCTGACCGACCGGCTGTTCTGCCTGGATCCGCAATTCAAGCGCAACCTCAAGGGCAAAACCTCCGTCCTGCTGGCCACCGCCGCGGACCAGCGTTCCGCCGCCTTCGCCGGCTTGCGGGCAACCTATCGTCTCGTCGCGGACTACATGGGCTGGAAGCGGCTCGGCGAAGTCCTCGCCACCGGCGTGGAGGCCGAAGGCGACATCGCCCGCGCCGGGCGCGCCCTGGCCAAGGCCGATGCCCTGGGCGCCAAGCTGTCCTGAAAATCGCCGGCGCTTCCGTTGCCATCCCCTCCTCCGCGTGATAGAGTCCATCTTCCATTTCCACCTCTGGAACAAGACAGAATGAACACACCCCAACCCATCCTCCGCAAAGCCTGCTTCGGCGACGGACCGGCCATCTTCAAATGCATCAAGGCGCATCCCAACGAACTGGTGCCCCGCCCCCTCAGCAACATCCTGCTCAACATCGACCGCTTCCTGGTCGCCGAGCTCGACGGCGAAATCGTCGGCACGGCCTCCTGGGCCGTCCTGCCCGAACTGGACCCCGCCAAGAATCCCTCCATCGAAATCCAATCGGTTTCCGTGCGGCAGGATTTGCAGAAGCATGGCCTGGGCCGCCGCCTCGTCGAGGCGGCGCTCGAACGCGTCTCCGAATTCAAGCCCGACCAGGTCATCGTGTTGACCTTCACGCCGCCGTTCTTCGCCAGCCTGGGGTTCACGCCCATCTCTAAGGACAAGATCCTCTACAAACTCTACAAGGGCTGCATGAATTGCTCGAAGTACGACAACCCCCTCACCTGCCCCGAAGTCGCCATGGCCTACGCCCCCCCGAATCCCAAGGGCGGACCCGCGTGATTTTCCTCCCCTCCATCCGTGGCCTCCGCCTCGCCGTGGCCGGTGCCGCGCTGTTCACCGCGGCTCCCGCCGCCACCTGGGGCTGGGGCGGCATTCAGCATGTCCAGATCAACAAGGCCGCCGGGCGCAACGTGCCGGACGAAATGGGCGCGTTCCGCCCCTTCTCCCGCCCCATGGCCTTTCCCGGCATCTATCCCGATCTGTGGAAGGAAGCCGACCTCGCCGAGACCCCGCGCCACTACTTCGAGCCCGACCGCCTGCCGGCCGGGACGGACCTCGGCGGACTGGCCGCGGATCAGGCCACCGCCTTTTCACAGCAAATTTCTTCCCGGCCCGACGAGATCGGCATCGCCCCCTGGACCATCACCGACCTCCTCGTCCAGATGACCGAAGCCATGCGCACCAACGACTGGCTCATGGCCGCCCGCTGCGGAGCCACCATGGGCCACTATGTGGCCGACCTGCACATGCCCCTGCACTGCACCCGGAATTTCAACGGCCAGGAAACCTGGCAGGTCGGCATCCATTCGCGCATCGAGCTCGACATGACCAAGGCCTTTTTCCGGCCCGACCTGCTGGATCCCGCGCCGGCCGCCTATCTGGAGGATCCCTTCCGCGAAATCATGGGATGGGTCGCCCACTCCGCCTCGCTCGTTCCGTCCATCCTCAACGCCGACACCATCGCCCGGCGCTCCGCCAACGGCCGCTACGACACCGAGCGCTATTACTACAAGCTCTGGGAACTCACCGGCGACACCATCATCCAGCAGCTCTCGGACGCCGTCACCCACCTGTCCTCGCTCTGGTACACCGCCTGGGTCGATGCCGGAAAACCCGCCATTCCCGGACCTTTCGCCGAACTGCCCACGACCTCCCTCCATTCCGGCGTCGGCATCGATTTCCCGACCGAGGACGGTCCCGCCGGCGCCACCCTGCCCCGCCAAAACAAGACCTACAACGCCATCATCTGGGCCGTCATGGGCATCATCGCCGGGGTGGTCATCACCTCCTCCATTGTTCGCGGCATCCGGGAACGCAAGGCCTCCGGGAAGTGAAACGCCAGCGCCTGGATCTGCTGTTGGTCGAACGCGCCCTGGCCGAAAGCCGCGAAAAAGCCCAGCGGCTCATCCTTGCCGGCGAAGTCCTCGTGGACGACGCGCCCGCCACCAAGCCCGGCCACGAATATGCGCCCGGCTGCGAGATCCGCGTCCGCCAGCCCGAGCGTTTCGTCGGACGCGGAGGGCTCAAGCTCGAAGAGGCTTTCAACCGGTTTCCCCTGCTCACCGCCGAGGGCAAGATCTGCGTGGACATCGGCGCCTCCACGGGTGGCTTCACCGACTGCCTCCTCCAGCATGGCGCGGCCAAGGTCTATGCCGTGGATGTCGGAAAATCCCAGCTCCATTCCCGCATCGCCGCCGATCCCCGCGTCGTCGCCATGGATGCCTGCAACGCGCGCCATCTCCAGCCGGGAGATCTTCCCGAGGTGCCGGATCTGGCGGTCACCGACGTTTCCTTCATCTCCCTGCGCCTCATCCTGCCCGCCATCGACCGCCTCCTGCGACCCGGCGGAGAAACCGTCGCCCTCATCAAGCCCCAGTTCGAGGCCGGCCGCGAGGAAGTCGGCAAGGGCGGCGTCGTGCGCGACCCCGTCCTCCGCCAGCATGTCGTGGACCGCATCCATGAGTTCGGCGTGCAAACCCTCAGCTGGCAATGGCTCGATTTTTGCCCATCGCCAATCCAGGGCCCGGCTGGTAATGTGGAATTCCTAAGCTACTGGAGAAAAAGTCCATGAACATCGGAATCTTTGCCAATCTGGCCAAGCCCGCCGCCGAATCGGCGCTCGCCGATCTCGCCCTTGCCGCGCGCGAACTGGACGTGACCCTTGTCGCGTGCGACAAGGAAACCGCCCGCCACCTGCCCGGCGCCAAGCTCGTCACCCACGCCCGCTTTGGCAAGACCGTCGATGTCCTCCTGTCCCTCGGCGGCGATGGCACCGTGCTGCAATCCGTGCGCGCGCTCGACGGCGCCGAAGCCCCCATCCTCGGCATCAATCTCGGCAACCTTGGTTTTCTCACCAGCGTGCCCGACACCCAGGCCATCTCCGCCCTGCGCGCCATCGCCTCGGGCGCCTACCAGGTTGCCGAATATCCCCTCCTCGAAGCCCGCCTGTTCCGCGGCTCGCGCCGCCGGGCCATTGCCCGGGCCCGCGCCCTCAACGATGTCGTCATGGGCTGGGGCACCTCCCCGCGCGCCACGATGATCGAACTCGAGGTGGACCGGCAACCCGTCGCCTCCTTCGTCTGCGACGGGCTCATCGTCGCCACGCCCGTCGGCAGCACCGGCCACGCCCTCTCCGCGGGCGGCCCGATCCTGCACCGGGAAACCCCGGCCCTCGTGATCGAGCCCATCTGCCCCCACACCCTCAGCAACCGCCCCGTCGTCCTGCCCAACAACCGCCTCGTTTCCCTGCGCATCGGCGACAAGCGCAAGAAGCTCCTCCTCTCCGTGGACGGCCAACCCCACGGCTGGCTCGAATATGGCGACGTGCTTGAGGTCCGCAAGGCCAACGAGGCTGTTCGCTTCGTGCATCTGCCGGACTACTCCTGGTTCAAGCTTCTTTCGCAGAAGCTCCATTGGCGCGGCTCCAGCGCCGACCCCAAGTAGCCGCCGATTTTTTCCCTGGATTTTCGCTTTGAACTCCCGCCCGATTGCGCTAGGGTTCCATCAAGCAAAGGGTGCGGTCTCCGCAGACCTTTTGCCAGTTGCTCCGAGGAACGGCGGAATTTGGCAACGAATGGAACCGGAACCGCAAGGAGCCTTTTGATGAATCGGATTTTGGCGAGGCATATCGTTTGGATATGTTCCTTCCTTGTCATCTTTTCCGCCGGGGCGGCGGATTCCGCCCGCGTCGTTCCGCCGGCGTTCCGCATGCCCACGGCCAACACGCAGATGAAGAACATCACCTTCGTCATCTTCGACACCGAAACCACCGGCTTCAGCCCCGCCAACGACCGCCTCGTCGAAATCGGGGCCGTCAAGGTCCGCGACGGCAAGAAACTCGGCGAAAAGACCTGGCTCATCAATCCCCGGCGCTACATCCCCTGGTACGTCCAGAAGGTCCACAACATCGCTCCCGAAATGCTCGAGAAATGCCCGACCTTCGAGGAAGTCTATCCGGAATTCCTCGAGTTCATCGATGGCTCCGTCCTCATTGCCCACAATGCGCCCTTCGACATCCGGTTCATCTCCGCCGAAGCCGAACGCCATGACATGCCCCGCCCGAAAAACGCCGTCCTCGACAGCCTCGCCCTTTTCCGCAACTGGTATCCCGACCTCAAGTCCCACACCGTTTCCGACCTCATCGACCTCTTCGACATCTCCACCGACGGCATGCAGGCCCACCGCGCCACCGACGACTCCCTCTTCGTCTATTACGCCATCCAGAAGGAAATGGAACGCCGCAGCGACACGCCGCGCTTCCAGGAACTTCTCAAGAGCGCCGGATCCGCCCTCCGCTTCACCGGCAACTAAACGTCCCGTCCCTTCCCCGTGAAAATGCCTCTCTGGATGTCCATCCCGGCGGCGGTGCTGTCGCTGGCCGCCCTTTGGTTCGCGGGCGATGCCCTCTACGCGCGCCGCATCCTCGCCCGCGCCAATGCTCCCGGCGCGCCCCGCGCCTCCACCGAACCTTTCGCCCTCAATCCCGCTGGCTCTCCCGCCCTTCTGCTCATCCATGGTTTCGCCGATGGCCCGTCGGTGTTCGCCAAAATCGCCCCCCCCCTGGCCGAGGCCGGTTTCGCCATTCGCGCCCTGCATCTCACCGGTTCCGGCGTCCCGCCCGCCGAAATGCAAGGCACCACCCTCGACACTTGGCGCACGGACATCGACCGGGAAATCGCCGCCCTCCGCGCGGCCGCCCCCGGCCGCCCCGTCTGGCTCGTGGGGCACTCCCTCGGCGGCACCCTCGCCTTCGATGCGGCCCTGCGCCCCGCCAACCACATTGCCGGCCTCGTCCTGCTGGCCCCGCTCGTCGAGGTCTCGTCCGCCCGCAGCCCCCTCCTTTCTCCGCGCCAATGGTTCAACCTCTTCGACCGCTTCCTCCTGTTCACCGACACCGTCGAATCACGCCTCCCCAAGGACCTCCACGATCCCGAAGCCCGCGCGACCTATCAGACCGACAAATACGTCCACCGGGATATCTACCGCGCCCTGTTTGAGGCCGCCGATTCCGTCCGCCCGCGCGCCGCCGACTGGCGGGGGCCCCTCTTGACGGTTATTTCCGCTTCCGACCAGATTGTGGACGCCGCCGCGACGACGTTTTTCTTCGCGGCCACCAACGCCACCCCGGCCAAGCTCTCCGAACAGTATTCCGCCGGCCATGTCCTTCCCCTCGACCACGGCCACGCCATGGTCGCCGGAAAAATCGCCCGCTTCATCCGCGACGTCCCCGCTCCCTGATTCCGCTCCCCGACCGCCACCCCCGCCCCGGTTTTTCCACCCGATGGAAAACCGGACAATTTCCAATGTAAAACGCTTTTTCGGGCATTTTTCTGCTTTTTTGTTGCATCCTTCCCTCCATCTGCTAACCTGCGCCCCGAGTGTGTTTCGGCTCCCTTTGGAGACGCGAACGCGGTGATTTAGAAAAAGAACGGAGCAACCCCATGAGCAACGAGAAGAAGATCGCCATCATCGACGGCAACGAGGCCGCCGCCCATATCGCGTACAAGACGACGGAAGTCGCCGCCATTTATCCCATCACCCCCTCCTCCAACATGGGCGAATGGGCGGACCAGTGGGCGTCCGAAGGCCGCCCGAACCTCTGGGGCACCGTCCCGACCGTGGCCGAAATGCAGTCCGAAGGCGGCGCGGCGGGCGCAGTGCACGGAGCTTTGACCACCGGCGCGCTCAGCACCACCTTCACCGCCTCGCAGGGCTTGCTG
>DMJA01000069.1 GCA_003451935.1 Verrucomicrobiota bacterium
CCGCTCTCGTTCTCGCCCGCCACCAGGGTCATGGACTTCGTCACCGGACGGATCGTTCCCGAAAAAGGCGACGCGCGCGCCTGCCACCGCACGCTCAAGGGCGAGGGCACCCTTCGCATCGATTCCGAAGCCGGCGATTTCACCGCCGGCCCCGACGGCACCCCGCTGTTCCGTTCGATCCTTCTGCTCCCCCAGGCCGTCGCCAACAACCTCCTCTACCACCTTCTCGGCTCCAACGACTGATCGCGCGCCTCTCGGCGCCGCGACGGAGAAGCGTGCGATGTTCTTGCTTCGACCCCGGGCTTGCATTACGGTGGTTGGCGCCATGAGCATTCTCAAGAAAAAGTCCGGGCGAACGGTGTTTGGCTGGCTGGCCCTGCTGGCCGTGCTGGGGTGTTCTTTCGTCTATGCCCAGAGCGTCAAGACGCCCGTGCGGGTGGGCCTCTACCAGAACATCCCCAAAGTGGCCTGGTCCTCGTCCGGACGGCCCGTGGGCATCTTCGTCGATCTGCTCGAAGACATCGCGGCAAAGGAGAACTGGGCCGTTGAATATGTGCCGGGCACCTGGGCGGAAGGGCTGGAACGGCTGGAGAAGGGCGAAATCGACCTCATGCCCGATGTCGCGTTCTCGGCCGATCGCGAGACGCTCTTTTCCTTCCACCGCGAATCGGTGCTGTCCGATTGGTTCCAGATCTATGCGCGGCGCGGCAGCGGCATCCGGTCGCTGGTGGATCTGGACCACAAGCGGGTTGCCCTGCTCGAAGACTCGATCCAGCAGGACTTCTTCGACAACATGGCCGCCGGCTTCGGGCTGAACATCACCCTCGTGGCCATGCCGGACTATCCGAGCGCCTTTGCCGCCGTGGCCAATGGCGAGGTGGACGCGGTGGTCGCCAACCGGTTCTATGGCGCCATCCAGCCCCGGGGAAGCCAGCTCGAGGACACGGCGATCATCTTCAATCCCACGCGCCTGTTCTTCGCGGCGCCCAAGGAGCGCAGCCACACCTTGCTCGACGCCATCGACCGGCGGCTGGCGGAAATGAAACGCGACCGGTCTTCCGCCTATTACCTTTCCCTGCAGCGCTGGACGTCCGAAGAACTGGCGTTCGCCGTCCCCGCCTGGCTCAAGGTCGCGGCTCTCGCCGCCGGCGCCATCCTGCTGCTCAGCCTTCTCGGCAGCGCCCTGCTGAAACAGCAGGTGACGCGGCGGACCCGCGAACTCAAGGCGCGGAACGAGGATTTGCATCTGTTCCAAGCCCTGGTGGAGCATTCCTCCGACGCCATCGGAATCGCCACGCCCGAAGGAAAATCCTTCTACCAGAACCGGGCGTTCCAGCGCCTGTTCGGCGACATTGACGGGAACGCCCCCGAAACCGCCTACGTCGATCCGGCGGTCGGCCGGCAGGTCTTCGCCGCGATCCAGGCCGGCAACAGCTGGCAGGGCGAAGTCAAGATGTTCAAGAAGGACAAGACCATCCTGGACATCCTCTTGAGGGCCTATGCCATCCAAAGCCCGGAAGGCCGAAGCCTGGGGCTGGTCGGCCTGCATACCGACATCACCAGCCTCAAACGGGCCGAGGAAGAAAAAGACCGCCTGCAAACGCAGCTGGCCCAGGTCCAGAAAATGGAATCGGTGGGCCGTCTGGCGGGCGGCGTCGCCCACGACTTCAACAACATGCTGGGGGCCATCCTCGGCTATACCGAGCTGCTGCTGGAAGACACCGACCTGAGCCATCCCCACTACGCCGAACTCAAGGAAATCCAAAAGGCCGCCGAACGCTCCGCGGACCTGACCCGCCAATTGCTGGCCTTCGCCCGCAAGCAGACCGTCGTGTACCGGGTCCTCGACCTGAATGCCACCGTGAACGGCATGCTCCACATGCTCCGCCGCCTGATCGGCGAAAACATCGAGCTGGCCTGGCGGCCGGGATTGGAACTCGATTCCGTGAAGGCGGATCCTTCCCAGATCGACCAGATCCTCACCAACCTGTGCGTCAACGCCCGCGACGCCATCCATGGCATCGGGAAAATCACCATCGAAACCGCCAACGCGAGCCTAACCGAGTCCTTTTGCGCCAGCCACCCGGGCGCCCGGGCCGGCGACTTCGTCATGCTCTCGGTCAGCGACACCGGCGAAGGCATGGACCAGGCCACCCTCGACAAACTGTTCGAACCCTTCTTCACCACCAAGGCCTTGGGCCAGGGAACCGGCCTGGGCCTCGCCACGGTCTATGGCATCGTCAAGCAAAGCAACGGATACATCGACGTGTCCAGCGAACCCGGCCATGGCTCCACCTTCCGGATCTACCTGCCCCAGGAGGCGGAAAAATCGGACGCCCCGGTGCCGCGGCGCGCGAACGGCCCCCGCACCGCTGGAAATGAAACCATCCTGCTGGTGGAGGACGAGCCCGCCATCCTCTCCCTCGGCAAGACCATGCTGGAAAAACTCGGCTACCGGGTCCTCGACGCCGCCACGCCGGGCGAAGCCATCCGGCTGGCCAAGGACCACCACGACGCCATCCATCTGCTGCTGGCCGACGTGGTCATGCCCGAGATGAACGGCCACGCCCTCGCCCAGCGCATCCTCGCCCTCCATCCCCACCTCAGGTGCGTCTTCATCTCCGGCTATACCGCCGACATCATCGCCCGCCACGGCATTCTCGACGACGGGATGAACTTCATCCAAAAGCCTTTCTCGATGTCGGCCCTGTCCGCCAAGGTGCGCCAGGCCCTCGACTCCTGATTCCGTCACATTCCCCGCAGCCAGGCCCGGAGAAAATCCAGCGCGGCGGCAAGGTGGGAAAGCGCGGCGGGGGTGGGCGTTTCGTTGGGCTCCCAGGCTTGGCCGCGGATGGCCAACATCCAAGCCGGCGGCTTTTCGCCGTACAGTTCGTCCGCCAGCGCCAACACGCTTTCCGGAGACATCGCATGGGTGGAAAACGCGATTTCCTTTTGCGGCTTAAGTTCCCGAAAAGAAAACGGCCCCCCCCCCTCCCCCGTGGCATCCACGAATACAATGGTCCGGGATTCGGCAACGGCCAGCGCGTCCTCGGCATTGAGCTGGTAATTGGTGTCGAAGGCGAGGCC
>DMJA01000081.1 GCA_003451935.1 Verrucomicrobiota bacterium
GCGCCGTGCCCTCCCATGTGCCCGGCAGCCGCCCGCGCTTCAACACCCACTTTCCCCCGCTCCCGTTGCCGTCCCAGCCCGTGAAATTCCCGGCCACCACCACCTTCGTGTCCCGCGGCAATTCGCGCCCATAGGCCGCCTGGTCGAAAAGAAAGGTCACCACCCCCTGCGACAGCAGATAGCCCGACCGCCGCGCATCCTCCTCCGCCGTCACCACCTCCGTCCACGCCACCGGCACCGGCGGATCCAACGTCGCCACCGGCGCGACCCCGGGCGGCAGGCTCTGCTTGAAATGGACGCGGATCATCTTGAAATCATCGACTGTCGCCCTCTGGATCGCCGCCGGAGGACGCTCGATTTCGCCGGACAGGTTGATCGGCAGCCCCCGGTTGTCGCCGCCCTCCCATTCGCCGTTGACGATGAACTTGAACTCGTGCCGCCCCAGGCGCGCCCCCAGTTGCCGTACATCCAGCTCCCACAGGTTCTCCCCGACGGGCGCCATCGGAACGGAAGAGGTCCATGAATTCCAGGTCCCCGACACCTGCACGTTGGTGACCGCCACCACGTTCATCTTCGCATTGGTGAACGCCGCCGAGGAATCATAGCGCAGGAACGGCGTCGCCACATTCCCCAGAATCGGCCGCTGGTCCGCCCGCTGCGGCTCCTGCGCCCCGGCAGGCCATGCCGCCGCCAAGCCCGTGAGCGCGGCCAGAAAAAGGCGTCGGTTGTGCGAGGCAGGCACCATGCAAGTTAAACGTTATCGCAGAATCCGCCCCCCCCGTCAAAGGTTAGAATCAACCCGCAAAACAAGTCAGGCCGGCGGCGCATCGGCGCACCCGCCGCTGCCGAACCGGGCGCTTGACTTTCGCTGGATTCGATTGAAAATCCTCTTCGTCAGTGGCGGCGGTCCACCGCCCAATTTCAGAAAGCCAGGCCGATGAAAAAGACAAGCGCTCCTCCCGCCGGTCCTTCCAAGGTTTCCGTCGCCACCCTCCAGGAAACCGCTTCCCGGCTGCCGCCCAAAACGGTCGTCATCGCCGGCGCCGACCGCAAGGAGGATCTGGCCGTCGTCAAAAGCCTGCAAGGGCGGCCGTTCGTCAAGCGCTGCCTTCTGGTCGGAGACGGTCCTTCGATCCGCGACGCGGCGCGGGCGCTGGAGGTCTCCCTCCCGGCGGCGGACATCGTGGCGACGGCCAGTCCGGAGGAAACCGCGCTCCGCACCGTGGAGCTTGTCGAACAGGGGGTGGCGGAGATCATCCTGAAAGGCAACATCTCCACCCCGATCCTGAACCGCGCCATGCTCAAGATCCGCGCCCGGGAAACGATGTCGCTGGTGACGATGTTCCAATCGCCGTGTATCGGCGGCGGCCGGCCCATGCTCCTGACCGATGCGGGCGTGACAACCGTCTGCAATGCCAGCCGGATGACAGGCCTGATCCAGAACGCCGCCGAGGTGGCGCATCTGGTGCTGGATATGCCGCGACCCCGGATCGCGCTGCTTTCCGCCAATGAAAAGGTGATCAAGTCGCTGCCCTCGACCGGGCTGGCGGCGGACTTGTCCAAGGAATCCTGGGAGGACATGGTAGTGTACGGCCCGCTGTCGCTCGATCTGGCCATCGATCCCGAGTCGGTGCGGCTCAAGGGCCTCTCCGCAGGAGACGCCCCGGCCATGCGGGAGGTGGCGGGGCAGGCGGATGTCCTGGTGTGCCCGGGACTCGATGCCGCGAACATCCTCTACAAGGTCCTCATGAGCCTGACGAAATGCAACCTGGCCTCCACGGCCGGCATCACGGTGGGCGTCAAAGTGCCGTACATCATCCTGTCGCGCGCGGATGGCGAGGCCACCAAGCTTGACTCCATCGCGCTGTGCTGCATCTACGCGGAACGGCGCAAGACGGGCGCGGCGCAGGCCGGCCTCAGCCCATCCAGATGACCGGCTTGTCCGGATTCCACTTCACGGAAATCTTTTTCAGCTTGGTCCAGAACCCGAGCGAGCTCTTGCCGGTGATGTCGCCGCCGCCGACGATGGAATCCTTCCAGCCGCCGAACGAGAACGGCTCCCGCGGCACCGGCACGCCGACGTTGACGCCAATCATGCCCGCCTGGATCTGGTTGCAGAAAAGTTCCGCCGCGCGCCCGCTCTGCGTGAAGATCGACCCGCCGTTGCCATACGGCGAGGAGTTGGCGATGGCGAGGGCTTCGTCGAGGTTCTGGGCCCGGACAATGGCCAGCACGGGGCCGAAGTTTTCGTCCACGGCGAGTTCCGAACCGGGTTTCACGTGGTCGACGATCGTCGGCCCCAGATAGTTGCCCTTTTCCTTGCCGGCCGGGGGCGTGGCCTTGCGGCCGTCCAGCAGGATCTTGAAGCCTTCCTTTTCCGCGCGGTCGATGAACCCGGTGATGCTCACCTTGGCCTCGGCGTTGACGATGGCGCTCATGTTCACGCCCGGCACGAATTTCTTGGCCTCCACGACCAGCTTCGCGATGATGTCGTCCACCTCGCCCACGGCGACCAGGATGCACGCCGACATGCAGCGCTGGCCCGCGCAGCCGAGGAACGAGGCCGCGATGTTGGCGGCGGTGTTGTCCGGATGGGCATCCGGCAGCAGGATCAGGTGGTTGTTGGCGCTGCCCAGCGCCAGCGCCCGCTTGTAGGTCGCGCACGAATTCTTATAGACCATCTTCGCCACCTTGGTGGATCCGACGAACGTAACGGCCTCGATGTCCTTGTGCTCGCAAATCCCGTTGACCAGTTCGCGTCCGCCGCAAACGACGTTCAGCACGCCGTCCGGCAGGCCGGCTTCCTTGAGCATTTCGGCGATTTTCAAAACGGTCAGCGGCGCCTCGCGGGAGGGCTTGATGACCATGGTGTTTCCGAGGACGAGCGCGTTGGGCATGGTCCAGTGCGGCACCATGTGCGGGAAGTTGAACGGCGTGATCGACGCCACGACGCCCAGCGGCACTTGCAAATGGCGGCATTCCACCCCGCGGCTGACCACCTCGAAATCGCCGGTGGCGACCTGGGGCATCGAGCAGGCGAACTCGGTCAATTCGAGGCTCTTGGCCACTTCCGCCTTCGCCTCGTTGAAATCCTTGCCCATTTCGTTGTGCAGGATGTCCGCGACCTCCTCCAGCCGCTGGCTCAGCAGGGCGTAATACCGGAAGAAAACCGCGGCCCGCTCCTTGATCGTCCACGACGACCAGATGGGGAACGCCGCCTTGGCCGCCGCGACCGCCCGGTCCAGTTCCGCCAGATCGGACATCGGAATCGTGGAAAGCAACGCGCCATCCACCGGGCTATGGCGCTCCGCCCGGGGCACCTGGGGGTTGCTGGGCTTTCCATCGATGAAATTGGCGAGATCTTTGTATTTCATGGCGTTTCCCTTCGTTCAATGAGGGGAGTAAGCTACCACTGGGCCGCCACATCCACAAATCAAAACAGCCGCGACCCGATCCGGAGGGCGCATCTGCGATTCGGTGC
>DMJA01000164.1 GCA_003451935.1 Verrucomicrobiota bacterium
GATCGAGTTCGACCTGGCCGCGACCAAGGCCACCGGGAATTTTCCGCGCCGCGCGACGTTTTCCATCGCGGTGGATTCGTGGGCGACGGCCGGCCCGGAAACCGCGCCGCAGGAGGCGGTGGCCAAGCTGGCGCGCGCGGGCGGCGGGGTCGCGCTGCCGGAGGAGATTGTCCGCGACGGACCCGGCTCCGTGCCGGAGTACGAGCCGGGCGTCCTGCGGCTGTCTCATCCCGGAGGATTCCGGGACCGGGCCGATGCCATGCATTACCTGATGCTGCGGACTTCGGGGCTCTTCCCGGACCGCGATTGGGCAGCCAGCGCGTTCCAGTGCGCGGTGCAGGATTCAGAGGGCTTGCCGCAGTTGATCCTGAATGGCGATGCCGCCATCCTGGCGGTGAATCCCGACCCCGATCTGGAGACAATGCTGGAGATGGGGCAGAACCGCGGGTTGACGCTGCTGGAGCGCATCCGGCAGAGCGGGGCGAAGGCGGTGTGGATCCGGGCCGGCTCCCTGCCCGGGCGGGTGGATCACGGGTCGAGGGCGCTGTATCTCTGCGATTATCCAGCGGTCTGGGAAGAAGGCTCGCCGGCGCCCGGCGTGGACCTGGGGCATGCGGAGGCCGAGTTGATGGCGTCGCTGTCCTGCGCACTGAAGGAGCAGGGCATCTGCCTGCTGGTGGAGGACGGCGGCCCGGCGGCGCCCTTCACGACGTACTATGCGGATGCACTGGTCTGCGCGAGCGCCGATCCGGCCGAAATGCGCCGCCAGCGCGCGCTGGCCGGCCCGCGCGCGGTGCTGTGGACGGCGTCGGACCTCGGCGCGGAGGCCAAGGGGCTGGCGGACGAATTAGGGTTTGTCAGGCCCGCGAGAATCGGCAAGGATTGAACCATGTTTGAAACCCCTGCAGGCAGATTGTTGAGCGGTTCCCCGGCCGCGCTGGAGTCCGGCCTCCGCGCGTGGAAATCCCAGCCCGTGGATTGGGACCTGATGGACGAGGCGAAGCCCGTCGAGATCTCCCGCCCGCAAACGACGATCGAGCATCCGGTGGAGGTTCGCGGCCGCGGCACGTTTTTCGGAAAGAGCCTCCGCACGCTGACCCTGTGCCCGACGGACATGGGCGGCTGGTGGTTCGAGCGCACGGACCTGCCCGACAGCCTGCCCGTGCGCTGCTCGATCCGCAACGTGTGGACGACCGGAAATGTCGTCAGCAACATCGTGCTGCGCAGCGGGTCTCCCCACAACTACATCCGCATGGCCGAACACATGATCGCCCTGCGCATGGGGCTGGGAATCGACAACCTCCTGATCCGGCTGGATTCAGGCGACCCGCCACTGTTCGACCACGGCAGCACAGAACTGGTGCAGGCGCTGCAGGGCGCGGGCGCGCGCAAGGTGAACCGGCCCGCCTCCTTCGTGACGGTGCGCGAGCGCGTCACCGTCGCCAACGGGCGCGGCGGGTTCCTGACGCTGGCGCCGGCGGATCCCGCGCGGCCCATGCNNGCGGTGGATGCCGCCGTGGATTTCAAGACGGCCATCGGCAAGCAGCGCATCCGGTTCGCGGTCGATCCGGAAACCTTCGCCCGCGGGGCGACCGCGCGCACAAACACCTCGGCCCTGAAAATGCTTTATTGCAAGACCATCGGCCTGCTGTTCGCGGACATCCGCAACCTGGGCTATTCCTTCGACAACCTGCTGGTGGCCGGCCGCTTCTTCTATTGGAACAAGGCGCTGCTGCCGCACGGCGGCAAGTCGCTCGAAGCCGTGTGGCACCGCGCCACGCTCGACCTGCTCGCCGCCATCGCGTTGATCGACGAAGGACGGTTTGTCGGCGAAATCATTTCCTACAAGTCCGGCCACGGCCTGGATGTGGAAATGGTCCAGCGGCTCTACCAGGAGTCGTTGCTGACGCCGTTCACGCCCGCCAGAGGGTGAGGGTGAGGGGGCGCTCCGCGCCGCCGCCGCCCGGCGTCCCGGTCACCCGCAGATCCACTTGGGGTCGAGCGTGGCCGCAAAGCCGGCGGAGACGGTGGCCTCGACCAGCAAGTGCTTGCCGCTGACTTTTTGGGCATGGACCTTTCCGTTGGCGTGGATCGCGGCGATCCAGCGGCCCTCTCCGGCGGGGATCTTCAGGCGCAGGTGCGCCACCCGGTCGCGCAGCAAATCGGCGATGGCCTGGCAAAGCGCCGGGGTGCCCTCGCCCGTGGCGGCGGACATGGCCACGGAATGGCGGAAGCGCTCGGCCAGGCGGATGGCCTGGTTCCGCCCGCGCTCGAGATCGGTCTTGTTGAAGACGGCCAGCACCGGCTTGTCCTGCGCGCCGAGTTCTTTCAAGACGGCCTCGACGGCGGCAATCTGCTCGTCCACGCGAGGCTGGGAGGCGTCGATGACGTGGAGAAGGAGGTCGGCTTCATTCACTTCCTCCAAGGTGGCCTTGAAGGCCTCCACCAAATGGTGGGGCAGCTTGCGGATGAAGCCGACGGTGTCGGTCAACAGGCAGAGCTGGTGGTTGGGGAGCTGGAGCTGGCGCGTGGTGGGGTCGAGCGTGGCGAACAATTTGTCGTCGGCCAGCACCCCCGCGTTCGTCAGGCGGTTCAGGAGCGTGGACTTGCCCG
>DMJA01000113.1 GCA_003451935.1 Verrucomicrobiota bacterium
CACGACGTCGATCATCGGCGTCATTTCCAGCTCGGCCTGGGGCGACTCGGGGCGTTTTCTTGCTCTGGCCATGGGCTTTTCCCTTTCCTAGGCTTTTTCCTTGAGGGCGGCGAAGCGGATCTTCCACAGGCCCGCCTTGCCGCAGAGATCCATCACCCGCTTGATGGCCTCGTGCTTCGTCGTCAGGTCGCCGCGGATCACGACGGGCGTGCTCTGGCCCGACCGTTTCCGGGCGTTGTTCAGGATCGTGAGGAGCTGCCCTTCGCTGATGCGGGTCTTCATGATCTGGATCATGCCTTCTTCGGTCACATCCACCACCACCGTGCGGGGGTCCTTGACCGTTTCGACCGGGCCATTGGGGGCCATGGCCATGCGGACGTTGGTTTCCATCGCCTTGTTCTGCATGGCCGCCGTGACGACGAAGAAGATGATCAGCTGGAACACGACGTCGATCATCGGCGTCATGTCCAGCTTGGCATCCGGATATTGCTTTTTCATGGGCGTCTCCCCTTCCGGGGCGGAGGGCTATTCCTCCACCACTTCCACGTTCCGCAGGGCCTTGATCAGGTCCATCGTCATGCCTTCCATGCTCAAGATGATGCGGGACAGGCGGTTCTTGAAGAAGGTGTAGAGCGACACGGCCGGGATGGCCACGACCAGTCCGGCGGCGGTCGTCCAGAGGGCCTGGGCGATGTTCAAGGCCAGCATGGACTGCTGGGCGGCGCCCGCTTCGCTGTTGGCCAGGTTGGCGAACGCCATGATCATGCCTTGGACGGTACCGAGCAGCCCGAGCATGGGGGCGATGCTGCCGCACATGTTCAGGTAGGCCACGCGCTGCATCAGCTTCTCGCTTTCGAGGTCGGCGGCCGAGCCCACCTGCTCCTGGATGACTTCAAACCCTTCCTTCACGTTGCGGAAGCCGGCCATCAGGATGGACGGCAGGGGCCCCTGGTCCTGCTCGCAGCGCTGCAGGGCCTTCATGACATCGCCCTGCTCCATGGCCTCGCGGACTTCGGCCACCAGCGCCTCGGGGATGATCTTCTTGGGGTTGATGGTGATGAAGAAGTCGATCGCCAGCCAGGCCGCGGCCACGGAGTCGGCCAGCAGGCACAACCACAGGAAAATGCCGAGGAAGCCGGAACCGGTGATGACCTGCCACAGCCCCGCCCCGCCGCCGGAGCTGGCCGATTGGGCCGTCGCGTCGTCCATCACCAACTCGCCGCCGCCCGCCGGGGCCGCCGCGTCTTGCGCGAACACGATCGCGGGAATCAGCACCACGGCCGCCAGGGCCACGATCCACACCATCAACCGGAATTTCTTGGACATGATTTGTTCTCCTTCGTTTCTTTTTTAAATGGGGGGCCTACATCTTGCCGGCGGCTTGCGCGGCATAGGGCGACGCCTTGAATTCCGTCGCGACCTTCTTGTAGAGGTCCTTGGCGCGGGGATCGCGGAGCTGCTCGAGGGTGGCGGCCGCCTTGTAGAGGGCCTCGCCCTGGATGGCGGGGTCGCGGACATCCGCGAAGAGGATGGCCGTGCGCAGGTAATCCAGCGCGGCGCCGGTGACGTCGTTTTGCGCCAGGAGGATGTCGCCGCGCATGATCTGGGCGCGGGCGGCCTCGGGGCGGTCGCCGCCGGCGGCCACGGCGTCGAGCTGGCGGGCCAGCCCGGCGTACTGCTTGGCCTGCAGCATGGCGCGGCGCATGCCCCATGCGCTGTCGGCGTTCTGCTTCTCCGCGGGGGACAGCAGGAACAACTTGTCATAGGCCGCCACGGCGCCTTCCGCATCGCCCTTGCCGAGCAGGGCCTTGGGCAGCTCCTTGGCCGCCTGCACGTCCCATTCCAGGTTGCGCATACTGGTCACGATGCCGCTGAAAAGCTTGATGGCATCGTCGAATTTCTTGGCGTTCAGCGCGGCGACGGCTTGATCGAACTCCACGGGCTTGTCGGCCACGGCCTTCGTGAAGGTCCCTTTGGGGAAGGTGCGGATGCCGCCTTCGATCGTCAGATTGATGTCGCCGTTGGGCAAGGCGCGAATGGCCTTTCCAGTCACACGGCTCCCGTTGGGCAGGACCACGTAGGGCGCGGCCAGGACGGTTCCGGCGACCAGCGCCGCCGCCCATCCGGCCAGGATCAGTTTGGTTGTCTTCATGGCTTTCCTTCTCCCTGTTTCCACATGGTTCATTCCGCCGCCGGAGGGGCCTCCTCCACCGGGGCGGGCGCCGCGGGCGCGGGCGCGGGCGGCGCGACGCTGGCATCCACCTTCAGGGACGCCATGGTCCGTTTCTGGCGGATTTCGGCGACCTTCGGCCCGGTGGGGAAATACCGCAGATAGATGTCGCAGCTTTCGAGCACGTCGGCGGGCTTGTCCATCGCCGAGGCCAGGTCGATCGAGGCGAGGATGGCCGTTTCGACCTGCTGGCGCTCCTTCTCGGACTTCATGGCCTGGCTGCCGAAGAACTCCAGGCCCTTATAGACGGCCAGCGCGCCAGTCTTGTCCTCCGACTGCAGCAAAATCTGGCCATAGAGCAGCTTCGCGTCGTTCATCACTTCGGGATCGCGCGCATTCTTGAAGACATCGTTGAGGGCGATCTTGGCGGCGGAGAGGTCGTTCAGGCGAGGTTGGCGCGGGCCAGCATGAACTTGGCCTGGTAGAACAGCGAGGACCTGGAATATCGGGACATCAGGTCGTTGAGCGAGGCCACGGCGCCGGCGTGGTCGCCCAGCTCGTACTTCGCCGCGCCGAGGCCGTAGAGGGCGCGCTCCAGGAAGACGCGGTCCTCGGTCTTGGTGACCACCTGCCCGAAGGCGCCGGCGGCTTCCTTCCATTGCGCCTTGTCGAGCATGGCCTGGCCCACGCGCGTGAATTCGTCCGCCGAATAGCTCCCCGGGTTCGCCAGCATCGCGGCGAAGGCCTCCCGGGCCTGCTCGAACTGGCCGAGGTCGAGCGCGCCGTTGATGCGCGCGTACTGGGCGTTCTTGCCCTCGTCCGTGTCCGGATAGTCCCGGGCCAGCCGGGCGAAGGTGTCGTTTGCGGCGGGATCCTTCCGCGCCATCTGCAGGGAGCCCTTCAGGTTGAGGGACTTCGGGGCCAGCGGCGACTGCGGATAGGCCGCCAGGAATTCATCCAGCTTGGCGATGGCGGCCTGCTGGTTCGGGGCGTCGCCCAGGCGGCTCAGGCAGAAGGCGTGGTAGAACCGGGCCTGCTCCAGAAGGGTGGCATTGCGCTTCAGTTCCTCGGCCGAACGGCCGTAGGGGTTGCCCGCCGGCGCAAGCGCATTGACCAGCACCTCGAAATACTTCGCGGCCTGCGGCAGGCGGTCGGTGCGGCGGAGCGAGTCGGCCAGCGCGAACATCGCCTGGGCCTTCGTGGGGCTGGCCGCGGACTCCTTGATGAACAGGGCCATGCCCTTGATCGCGCCATCGTAGTCCTTGTCGGCATAGGCCTTCCACGCCCGCTTGCTCAGCGCCTTCGTGTAGTTCTGGTCGGTCGGGTAGTCCGTGATGATCCGCGCCAGATAGGCATCCGCCTCCGGCTGCTTGCCTTCCTTTTCGGACTTCGCCGCGAGATAGAACAGGATCTGGCCCGCCCGCGCATCCGTCGGGCAATACGCCAGATAGCGGTCGAACATATAGGCGGACATCTCCGCGTTGCCGGCCTTGTCGTAGAGCTGCGCCACCGAGACCAGAGCCTTCGCGGGGATGCCGCTTTTCTTCGCGAAGCGCTCGCCAAGATAGTTGGCCACCATCTTCGCGTAGAGCGAATCGTTGAGGTTCATGTAGCACTGCACCAGGTTGCCCAGCGCGCCGATGGAGAACTCGCCCGCCTCCGGGAACTGCTCCAGCACGCGCCGGTATTCCGCCGCGGCTTCGGCGTACTTTTTCTGGCGGAAGAGCGTGTCGCCCATCTTGAACTCCGTGCCCGCGGCCTGCCCCGCCAGCGAGTCCGGCAGGTTGATGTTCACCGTCTTGCCGTACTTCGTCTCGAGGACGCCCTTGATTTCCTTGGCCATCAGCCCCGCCGTCGGCCCCCACTCGCTGTCGCCATATTTGATGAACACGTTGTAGTACTCGCCCAGCGCCCCGCTATAGGCCTTGATCGCCTCGGCCGCCTTGGCCGGATCCCCCGCCAGCCCGTCGGCCTCTTCCTTCAGCAGGCGGGCCAGGAGCGAGCGCGCCCCCCCCATCGGGCTGTCCTTCAGCGGGAGCCCCTCCGCCTTCATTGCGTCGTCGATGGGCTTGATGATGTCCATGTAGTCCATCAGCGTCTTCTTGGCGCCGGCGGGATTGCCCTTGGCCAGCTCGATGTTCGCCATGATCACGATGGCATCCACGAACTGCAGGTCCAGCCCGCCCCACACCAGCGTCTCGCACAGCTTGAAGGCCTCGCCCAGCAGCTTGTTCTTGTCGTCGCCCTGCTTCTGCTCGGCGGCCTTGACGAGGGCCTGGGCGCGGGAGACCTGCATCGAGCGCTGCATGTCCTTTTTGTCGGCCATCTCCTCCACGCGCAGGTAGCTCTTGGCGGCCCCCTCGAAGTTGCCGACCATCTCCTGCATCTGCGCGTACTGGAACGCCGCGTTGCGGTAGCGCAGCACCACGTCCGGATCCGTCGGCTTCTGTCCCTCGTACTGCTGGAAGAACGCGTCGTAGAGGGCCCGGGCCTTGTCCGTCTCCCCGATCGCGAAATAGTTCATGCCCAGCGCCAGGCTGATCGCCTGCGCCTTCGGGCTGCTCCCGCCCAGCTCCGCCACCAGCGCCTCCGCCTCCGCGAACAGGCGCTTCTTGATGAGGATCTCCGCCTGGATGATCTTGCTGCGGTCCTTCTGGCTGGGGTCCTTCGCCAGCACCGCATCCACCACCTTCTGCGCGAAATCCGGAAAGGCCGGCTCGAACGAAATCAACCCCGATGCGAATGCGAAATCCTCGTCCACGGTGGCCGCCGCCGCGCCCGCCCAGAGCATCCCCGCGAGACCCGNNGACCCGCCGCGAGACCGATAACCCATTTGCGTGTCTTCATATCGTTTCCATCCCTCGAAAACCTGGATGCCCGGACGATGAACGCGGTTGCAGATTCATGGCTTGTTTATATTCCTTCAAATGCTCTATCGTCAAGCCCCTAAGGAATACAAACCATGTTGTATAACGATTACGGCGCCACGGGAAAGCAACTCTCCGCCATCGGCTTCGGCGGCATGCGCCTGCCCAACCCGAAAAACCATGCCGAGGGCATCGCCCTCCTGCACGCCGCGCGGCGCGCCGGCATCACCTATTTCGACACCGCCCCCTACTATTGCGACGACCAGAGCGAGGACATCTTCGGCGAGGCCCTCCGCACGATGCCCCCTTCCCCCCTCCCCCTCTACACGTCTTCCAAGTGCCAGGAGCCCGATGGCGCCGCTTTCCGCCGCGGCCTCGAAAAATCCCTCTCCCGCCTCGGCCTTTCCCAGATCACCTTCTTCCACATCTGGTGCGTCATGGACCCCGCCGACTGGCAGCGCCGGGTCGCCGGCGGCGCCCTCGCCGCCGCCTTGAAAGCCAAGGAGGAGGGACTCATCGGCCACGTCTGCGTCTCCACCCACATGCGCGGCGAGGAAATCGAGCGCATGCTCCTCGACCATCCCGAAATCGAAGGCCTCACCCTGGGCTATTGCGCCATCAACTTCCCCTACCGCCGCCAAGGCGTCGAAGCCGCCCGGCGGCTGGGCAAGGGCGTCGTCGCCATGAACCCCCTCGGCGGAGGCCTCATCCCCCAGAATCCCGGCGTCTTTGACTTCATCCGCGCGCCGGGCGACCCCGATGTCGTCACCGCCGCCCTGCGGTTCCTGC
>DMJA01000077.1 GCA_003451935.1 Verrucomicrobiota bacterium
TTCCCGATCCGGTCCATGGGAATCTGCTCTGGACGGAGGCCCGCCCCGCGCCCGAAGGCGAGACGCGCGACCCGCTGCCCGGCGCCGCCCACGAAAACGTGCCGGCGGACCTGTCCGATCCCAAGCGCTACGCCCAGCATGAAAAGGACTACAAGTTGTTCCTGTCCGAGATGCACACCCTGGAGCTGCCCAGCCTGCCCGCGCACAAGCTCGTGGCGAATCCCGGCGAGAGCGAGGGCGATTTCCGCGTCCGCGCTGGCCAGCTCCTGCGCGAAAAGCGCGACGAGGAAATCGACAAGCTGCGCAAGAAATACGCGGCCAAGCTCGATGTGCTGGCCGAGCGCGAGCGCCGCGCCACCGCCAAGGTCGAGAACGAGAAGGCGCAGCTTTCGCGCCAACGCATGGGAACGGCGGTCAGCTTTGGCACCGCCGCGCTCTCCATCCTGCTGGGCCGCCGCGTCGGCGGCATCGGGCGGGTCGCGACGGGCATCGGGTCGATGGGCCGCTCCGGCAAGGAGAAGCTCGATGTCGCCCAGGCCGGCGAAACGCTGGAAGCCGTTCGTCGGCAGCGGGCCGAACTGGAGGCCGCGGCCGAGCAGGAAATCGCCGGCGTGACGCAAGCCTACGATCCGGTGAATCTCGACCTTGCGACCGTCCGCATCGAGCCGCGCCGGTCGGACACGGCGATCCAGCAAATCGGGCTGGCGTGGATTCCCTGCGCGCCCGATTCGTTTGGCGCCCTGCGGCCGGCCATCCCAATTTAGGCCGCTCGTCTGAAATCCTCGTTCGTTCCGGTTCGGAATGATGGTAGGTTTGTAGCGTGAAGAGGTGGATCGGAATTGGACTGTTGGCGGTGGCGGCCGGATTCGGGTCGGCGCGGCCCAGCGTGGCCTCCATGCTGCAGTTCGACGTCGATCCGTTCTACAAGGAATCGGTGCTGCAGGGGAAGTTCGGGGACAAGCCGGTCTATTTCTTCCTTGGGCCGTCGCCGAGCATGGAGAAGGCGGTGGTGTCGTTCATCGCCTCCGCGGACAAGACGCTCGACGTGTGCGTCTACGACCTGGACCTGCCCGAGTTCGCCCAGGCCCTGCTGGACGCGCACAAACGGGGGGTGAAGGTCCGCGTGATCATCGCGGAGGAGAACGCCGCGAAGGCCTACGCGGTGGCCGACCACCTCAAGCAAATGGAGGCCGCCGGCATCCTGACGCTGGCGCACAACCGCTCGGGCCTCATGCACAACAAGTTCATGATTGCCGACGGCCTGCGCATCTGGACCGGCTCCTACAACTTGACCCGCAACTGCTCGCGGTTCAATGACAACCACGCCATCGTGCTGGAAAGCCCCGAACTGGCCGAGAACTACACGAAGGAATGGGAGGAAGTCGCCGAAAAGCGCCACGGAAAGCGCTTTGCCTATCCCACGCCGCACCCGCAGGTGGACATCTGCGGAACCCTGGTGCAAAACTACTTCACCCCCGAGGACGACGTCCGCGGCGCCATCGTCGCCGAGATGGACCAGGCCACCAACGAAATCGCCATCATGGCTTTCTCCTTCACCGACAAGGCGATGACCGAGGCCGTGCGCGCCGCCCTCGGGCGGAAGGTGCGGGTGCTGATTGTGTTGGATTCGGGGATGGCGACGCACCCGAGCGCGAACACGAAGGAACTGGAGGCGATGGGCGCGAACATACGCTTCTCGCCCGGCGTGCTGCTGCACCACAAGGTCATCGTGGTCGATCGGCAGACCGTGGTGCTGGGCTCGGCCAATTTCTCTGGCGCGGCCTTCGACAAGAACGACGAGAACGTGCTGATCGTGCGCGCGCCGCATTTCGCCCAGGCCATGCTCAAGGAGGCCATCCGCTGCTGGCGCGCCGAGCCCTACTCCATCACCAAGTGGCGCACCGTCCTGCCGTCCGGCATGTGAAATGGCGGGGAGTCAAGAAGGCGGAGGGAGAAGCGACAATCCATTTTGGATCGGATGACGATCCCTTCATGCAAAAACCGGCAGCGGATGCTGCCGGTTGCTCTTCATGGGCGCCGGGCGGCGCCGGAAGCCATGGGGTTATTCAACCACGGAGATCGTTTTGATTGTAAACAAACGGTTGGCGTCCACGCCAACGGCTTCGACGATCTTACCGTGCTTGTCGGCCAAGGTCTTGCCTTCGCCGTTCACGATGTCCACTTTGTACCCGTGGCTCATCGGGTCCGCCGGATTGATGTAGATGGCCTGCAACGCGCCATCGGGCCCGTTGACAACACTCACCTTGCCTTTAACGGTCAATTCCTGGGCAACGGCTGCGACATTCGCGGCCACCGCCGCAGCGGGCACGGCCACCGCCGGTGCAGGCGCAGCCACCGTTTCCGTCGGAGCGGGAGCTTGAGCGAGGGCCGTAGCCACGGCGAGACCGAACACACACAACGCGACCATTCCGTATATCTTCTTCATGGAACCTCTTCTTTCTGCTTTTCATGAAAAGCAGGAGTACGTTGCTCCCGCCGGCCGGGAACCTCAACAACAAAAACATGAAATACCGGTGGAGCGGGGGCGGAGCGCCGAATTTTGAATTGAGAATTACGCATGATCCGCGGTTAAACGGTTCGACGGTTTTTGGTTTGGCGGGGCATGGGCGCTTGCGCGGGGGGAGGGGGGTGTGCAAATATGCGGGCTTGCGCGTCCGGAAGGGTCCGGCGCGGAATCATTGTTTGAATAGAGGAGTTTCGCCATGTCCGATCGTTTTCAGCCGTTGAGCATCAGCCAAGTCGCCCCGTGGGTTTTCGGGGAACTGGACAAGCGGGGCAGCGTGTTCGGCATTCCGCAGGAGTTGTTCTTCCGTCCGGCGGCGGGGGACGCGTTCCGGACGGCGATGTACGGGCAGGCGCTGGAGACGCCGTTCGGCGTGGCGGCGGGGCCGCATTCGCAGATGGCGCAGAACATCGTGGCGGCGTGGCTGCAGGGCTCGAGGTTCATCGAGCTGAAGACGGTGCAGACGCTGGACGAACTCGAGGTCTCCAAGCCGTGCATCGACATGCAGGACGAGGGCTACAACGTGGAGTGGTCGCAGGAGCTCAAGATCGACCAGTCGTTCAACGAGTACCTGATGGCGTGGGTGCTGATCCACGCGCTGCACCACAAGCTGGGGTTCGCGGGCGCGCCGGGCATGATCTTCAACATGAGCGTGGGCTACAATTTGGAGGGCATTCTCAAGCCCAACGTGCAGGGGTTCCTCGCGCGCATGGACGATGCCGGGCCTGCGCTGGAGGCGACGATCGCCGCGGTGGCGAAGGTCTATCCGGCGGTGAAGGATTTGAAGATTCCATCGCGGCTGTCGGACAACGTGACGCTTTCGACGATGCATGGCTGCCCGCCGGAGGAGATCGGCAAGATCGCGGCGTACCTGATCGAGGAGCGCGGGCTGCAAACGAACGTGAAGCTGAATCCGACGCTGCTGGGGCCGGACATGCTGCGGGGCATCCTCAACAAGGTGTGCGGCTTCAAGCAGGTGACGGTGCCGGACGAGGCGTTCGGGCACGACCTGAAATATCCGGATGCGCTGAAGATACTGAACGATTTGCGCGCGCGGGCGGCGAAGAAGGGCGTGGCGTTCGGTGTGAAGCTGTCGAACACGCTGGAAGTGATCAATCACCGGAAGGTTTTCGCGGCGAAGGAAAAGATGATGTACCTGTCGGGGCGGCCGCTGCAGGCGATCACCGTGAACCTGGCGGCGAAGCTGGCGGCGGAATTCAAGGGCGACCTGAAGATGTCGTACGCGGGCGGGGCGGATTCGTGGAACGTGGCGGAGCTGCTGGCGTGCGGCATGACGACGATTACGTCGAGCTCCGACCTGCTGCGGCCGGGCGGCTACGCGCGGACGCTGCAGTACATTTCCGAGACGACGGCGGCAATGAAGGCGGCGGGGGCGAAGGATCTGCCGGCGTTCATCCTCGCGAAGGCGGGCGCGAAGGGCGGCGACGTGAAGGCGGCCGCGCTGGCGAATTTGACGAAGTATGCGGAGGCGGTGTTGAAGAATCCGCTCTACCACCGCGATTCGGTGGAGCGGCAGGAGTCCAAGTCGAGCCGTCCGCTGGGATTCTTCGATTGCGTTAAGGCGCCGTGCACCGACACGTGCCCGATCGACCAGGACGTGCCCGGCTACATGGACGCCGTGAAGCGCGGGGCGCTGGACGAGGCGGCCGCGATCGTGCGGCGCGACAACGTGATGGGCGCGACGCTGGGCCGCGCGTGCAACCACGCGTGCGAGCTGACGTGCGTGCGCACGCATTTCGACCAGCCGCTGGCCATCCGCGAAATCAAGCGGTTCATCATGGAGAACGGCCGGGATCCGGCGCTGCAGGCCGGCGCGCCACGCAAGGGCAAGGTGGCGATCATCGGCGCGGGGCCGTGCGGCCTTTCGGCGGCAGGGTTCCTGCGCGAGGGCGGGATTGACGTAACGGTGTTCGACGCGCGGATGCAGGCGGGGGGCATGACGACGACGACGCTGCCGCAGTACCGCTCGCTGCCCCAGGTGGTGCAGAAGGACGTGGCGCGCCTGGAAACCGCGGGCGTGAAGTTCGAGTTCGGCCAGGTGGCCGGGCGCGACTTCACGATCGAAAGCCTGCGCGGGGCGGGCCATGATTTCATCGTGGTGGCCGCCGGCGCGCAGAAGGGCATGCCGCTGGGCGTCGAGGGCCAGGAATCGCAAGGTGTTTTGGACGGAATGGAATTCCTGCGCATGGCGCGCGACGGCGAGCTGAAATTGCTGAAGGGCCGCGTGGGCGTGGTGGGCGGTGGCGATGTGGCGATGGATTGCGCGCGCGTGGCGAAGCGCCTCGGCGGCGAAGTGACGGTGATCTACCGGCGCACGACCGAAGAGATGCCGGCGCATCACGAGGAAGTCGTGGGGCTGCTGAAGGAGGGCATTCCGATCAAGGAGCTGTCCGCGCCAAAGGCGGTTGTGGCCGCGAACGGCAAGCTGACGGGCCTGCGCTGCTCGACGATGAAGCTCGGCGAGCCGGATGCGTCCGGGCGGCGCCGTCCGGTCGAGGTGCCCGGCGCCGATTTCACGGTGGAGCTTGATTATTTGATCGCGGCGATCGGGCAACAGCCCGCGCTGGAATTTATTGACGGCAAGGGCATTGAGAAGAACCGCAAGGGCTACATCGTGGCCGATGCCGTCGGGGCGACCTCCGCGAAGGACATCTTCGCGGGCGGCGACGCGGTGAACGACGGGCCGTTGACGCTGGTGAAGGCGCAAGGCGACGGCAAGCGGATCGCAGGTGAAATCCTGCGGCGGCTGGCGGGAATCGTGGCGCCCTCGGAGCCGATGCGTTGCACGGGCGGACTGGACCTGCCGGCGGAAATCCGCAAGCGGGCGACGCGCGTGGCGCGCGTGGGCATACCCGAACTGCCGGCCTATGGACGGATGGGCTTTGACGAAGTCGTGCTGACGCTGAAGAAGGACGATGCGAAGGCTGAGGCCGAGCGCTGCCTGCGGTGCGACCGCTTCTGTTCGATCTGCACGAGCGTGTGCCCCAATCACGCGTTCCTGACGTATTCCAGCCAAGCGTTTTCGGCGGAGCTGGCGACGTGGACGGTGGAGGGTGGCAAGGCGGTGCCGGGCAAGCCGGAGAAGTTTGCGGTGGCGCAGGCGTACCAGACGGCGGTGCTGACGGACTTCTGCAACGAATGCGGCAACTGCGCGACGTTCTGCCCCACGGCCGGCCGGCCCTATGCCGACAAGCCGCGGCTCTACGTTTCGAAGAGCGAATTCGAGGCACAGGCCGACAACGCGTTCCGGATCACGGGTTCGGGCGCAAGCCGCGCGATCGCGGGCCGTTTCGCGGGCGCGACACATACGCTGGCGCCAAAGGGCGCGGGATTCGAATACCGCGCGCCGGGGCTGTCTGTGGAGCTGAATGCGAAGTTGCAGCCGAAGGGCGCGCCCGCGGTTTCCGCGCCGGAAGGCGCGAGCGTGGGGCTAGTGCCCGCGGCGATCATGGCCGCGCTGCTGCGCGGGATCGCGCCGGAGCAGCTGCCGGTCGTGGCGGAATAGTCCGGTTTATCAGGAGCGTGCATGAACGAGCTGGGTTTGGCATTTCTGAAACAGTTGCAGGCGTGGCGCACGCCGGGGATCGAGGAGTTCTTTCTCAACGTCACGAAGGGCGGCGAAGGGTTCTGGATCCTGGCGATCGCGGGCACGTTGTTCTGGCTGTTCGGAGCGAGGATCGCCTACCGCGTCGGGTTTGCGCTGGCGACGGGCGATTTGCTGGCGGGCGCGCTGAAGAGCACGTTTTGCGTGCCGCGTCCGTGGGTGCGAGATCCAGCGATCCTGCCGGTGCCGGAGGCGCAGTACGGCGCGTTCGGCTATTCGTTCCCAAGCGGGCATACAATGAATACGGCATTGCTGTGGGGTGGTTTGGCCGCGGTTGCGAAGAAGTGGTGGCTGTGGATTCCAGCGCTGCTGTGGATCGGGCTGGTGGCTTTTTCGCGGATGGTTCTGGGTGTGCACACGCCGGTGGACGTGATTGGATCGCTTGTGCTGGCGGTTCCTGCCGTGTGGGTGATGGGGAGAATCTACGACTGGACGGAACGGAATCCGTCGCGTGCGTGGATGGTGCTGGCCACGGCCGTGCTGGCGGCGATCGCGGCGTGGGTGTTCGTGCGCTACAAGCCAATGCCGCCGGATGCGGATCCGAATTTTTCGCAGGATGCGTTCCGGTCGGTGTGGGGCATGCTGGGATTCTTCGGGGCGTGGTTCGTGGAGCGCAAGTATATCCGGTTCGATCCGGCGAAGCTGGGCGGATACCGCGTGTTGGCGGTGGTGGTTGGCGTCTTGGTGCTGTCGCTGATGATCGGCAATTTGCGGCGGCTGCTGGCGCCGTGGCTGGGGGTGGAGATCGCGTCGTATGTGTTGGCGGCGGCCAATCCGATTTGGATTTTCGTGGCCTGGCCTTTCCTGCTGAAGGGGCTGGAGAAGCCTGCGCCGCGTTGACGGAGGGGCTGGATCAGGGGGAGAGGGCGCGTTCGAGATCGACGTAGACGAGGTGGTGGTCGGAGACGTGGCCGTTGATGCCGGGCTGGGTCAAGTTGTTGGCGGTATCGGTGCCTTTTTGGATGGCCTGGGGGGGGGCGGCGCGCCAAGGGCCGTTGGCGGCCAGGTTTTTCGAGGCGAAGACGCGGTCGAAGGCGGCGGGGGGGAAGACGAGGAGGGGATCGCCGGTTTCGCCGGCCTGGCGCGTGGGAATGGTGGTGCGCTCCTCGATGGGGCGGCCGCGCCAGAGATCGGCGAACGCGCCGGCGAGGGGCTCGAGGGAGGGGTCGGCGGCGAATTGTTCGGTGTCGGGATCCACATTGGTATCGCCAAGGATGACGGTGGCGGTGGCGTTGG
Source organism: Verrucomicrobiota bacterium (assembly GCA_003451935.1). Taxonomy (GTDB): domain Bacteria; phylum Verrucomicrobiota; class Kiritimatiellia; order CAIQIC01; family Lenti-01; genus Lenti-01. Next base: position 7,386 of record DMJA01000077.1, read on the forward strand.
AGCTCAACGCGTTCTGGTAGGTTTCGGCGACGATGTCGGCGGCGATGTGGTGGAGGGCGATGCCGCGCTGGGCCTGGTTGCGGGGGGCTTCGCCGTAGTTGGACTTGAGGTGGATGTTGTAGGCGAGCAAGCGGAAATCGCGGTCGATCTGGAATTCGGCGGCGAGGGCGCCGCGCGCGGGACGGCCGGCCCCGCCGAGATTGTAGAAGCCGAGCTGGCGGACCTGGATGGGGTGCAGGCGCGAGAGCATGGCCAGATTGAGCTTGTCGTTGGCGCCGGAGGATTGGCGGAGCTTGGAAATGTAGATGTAGGGATAGGGATCCGAAAACTGGTCGTTGAGGAATTCGAGGACGCGTCCGTTTTCGACTTCTTGCAGCAGGAGGATGTCGGGATTGGCCTCGGCGATGATGGCGGCGGCCTCGCGCGCATGGGTCATGAAGACTTCGGGGGTGCGTTCGGGCTCGTCGCGGATGCCGTCGGTGAAGTGCTCAAGGTTGTAGGT
>DMJA01000275.1 GCA_003451935.1 Verrucomicrobiota bacterium
TCATGAGTTCATGAGTTCTGATTCAAATGATCCGCGATTTTCCGGGCGGCTTCGCGGCCGCGCGCGGCAGCCCAAACGACCAGCGTGGGGCCCGTCGCCATGTCGCCCGCCGTCCAGACGTTTTTCAACCCTTCGGCAGAGGGCGTGCCTTTGGCCGGACCGGTAAAACCCATCGCCAGCAACACGAGATCGGCCTTTTGGAAGAATTCCGTGCCCGGCTTGGCCACGGGCGTCCGCCCCTGCCACGCGACCTGCACGCAACGGATCCCGTAAACCCGCCCCGCTTCGTCGCCCTCGAACGCCAGCGTGTGCGTGGCGAAGATCCGCTCGCAGCCTTCGTGGTGGCTGCTCGATGCGCGCAAAATGCGCGGCCAGTCCGGCCACGGATTGTCCGCGGCCCGCGACGGCGGAGGCTGCGGCAGGATTTCAATCTGCGTGACGCTCTTCGCGCCGTGGCGGATCGAGGTGCCCACGCAGTCGCTGCCCGTGTCGCCGCCGCCAATCACCACCACGTCACGTCCCTTGGCCGACCAGTCGCCGCCCACGTCGGACACCTCGCCGCCCAGCACCTGGTTCTGGCGCATCAGGAAATCGAGCGCGAAATGGATGCCCTTCAGCTCGCGTCCCGGCACCTTCAGGTCGCGGGGTTCGCGCGCGCCGCAGGCCAGCAGCACCGCGTCGAACTTCCGGCGGAGGTAGTCCATCGATACATCCACGCCCACCTGCACGCCGCATTCGAACCGCACGCCTTCCTGCCGGAACAGGTCGATCCGCCGCTCCACCATCCACTTCTCGAGCTTGAAGTCCGGAATTCCGTAACGCAGCAGCCCGCCGGCATATTTCGCGCTTTCATACACCGTCACGTCGAATCCCCACAGGTTCAGGTCCGAAGCGGCCGCCAGCCCCGTCGGCCCGCTGCCCACCACCGCCACGCGCAGGCCGTTCCGCGGCGCGGCCGGCCGCGGCAACATCCGCCCTTCGGCGAACGCCCGGTCGGCGATCTCCCGCTCGATCTGGCGGATCGCCACCGCGTCGCCGTCCTTCGCGTTGCAGCACGATCCCTCGCACAGCGCCGGACAGATGCGGCCCGTGATTTCCGGATACGGACACGTCGTCAGCACCAGCTGCAGCGCGTCCTCCCAGCGGCTTTCCAGCGCCGCCGCATTCATGTCAGGAATCGGGTTTTTCAGCGGGCAGCCCGCGCCGAAGCAGAACGGAATGCCGCAATCCATGCAGCGCGCGGCTTGCCGCGTCAGCTCGTCCGGCGCCAAGTGCTTTTCCACCTCGCTCCAGTCCTTGACCCGCTCCAGAACCGGCCGGTAGCCCGGATCGAGGCGCGGAAAATCGAGAAATGCCCGGTAGTTGGGAATGGGATTCATGCGCCTACTCCTTCGCCTTTTCTTCGCGCCGCGTTTCCGCGTCGTCGCGGCTCATCTGGCCAAGGACGAGGCGGTATTCCATCGGCAGCACCTTGATGAACGAGTCCTTCCACCGCGGCCAGTCGGCCAGGATTCCCCGGGCCCGCGGGCTGCCGGTCCACTGCGCGTGGCGCTCGATCATGCCTTTCAGCTCGCGCTCGTCGTCGGGGCTGAGCATTTCCAGGTCGACCATCTCGAGGTTGCACTTGGCGTCGAACAGCCCCGTCTCATCCAGGACGTAGGCGATGCCGCCGCTCATGCCAGCGGCGAAGTTCACGCCCGTGTTCCCGAGGATCGCCACGCGCCCGCCCGTCATGTATTCGCAGCCATGGTCGCCCACGCCTTCGACCACCGCCCAGGCGCCGCTGTTGCGCACGGCGAATCGCTCGCCCGCGCACCCGTTCAGATAGACTTCGCCGCACGTCGCGCCATACAACAGCACGTTGCCCGCGATCGTGTTCTTGGCCGGATCGAAATCCGCCCCCGGCGCTGGCTTTACCGCGATCTTGCCGCCGCTGAGCCCCTTGCCTAGATAGTCGTTGGCTTCGCCGCTCAGGACCAGCGTCAGCCCCTTCGCCGCGAAGGCGCCGAAGCTCTGTCCCGCCGAACCCTCGAACTCCAGCGTGATCTGGTCTTCCGGCAAGCCCGCATGGCCGTAGGTCCGCGCGATGCGGCTCGATATCAACGTGCCGACCGCGCGGTCCGTGTTCCGGATCGGGCGCCGGATCTGGACCGGCTTTCCGCCCGCCAGCGCGTCGGCCAGCTGCGGCAGCAGCTCGTAGCCCATCGCGGCGCGGATCGGCGACGGCTGCGGCGCCGTGAACCGGCACTCCTCCGGCTTCGCTTCCACGCGATGGAAAATCGCGCTGAAATCCAAGCCCTGCGCCTTCCAGAAGGTGATGGCCCGGTTGGTATCCAGCAAGTCGGAGCGCCCGACCAGGTCGTCGAATTTCCGGAAGCCGAGCGCCGCCATGAGCTCGCGCACTTCGCGCGCGATGAACCGGAAGAACTGGATCACGTATTCCGGCTTGCCGGCATAGCGCTTGCGCAGCTCGGGATCCTGCGTGGCCACGCCGAACGGACAGCCATTCGTGTGGCACTTGCGCATCATCATGCAGCCGCAGACCACGAGCGGCGCCGTCGCGAACCCGAATTCCTCCGCGCCCAGCAGCGCGCCCACCACGACGTCGCGGCCAGTTTTGAGCTGGCCGTCGGTCTGCACGCGGATACGGTCGCGCAACTTGTTCAGCACCAGCGTCTGCTGCGTTTCCGCCAGCCCCAGTTCCCACGGCGCGCCGGCGTGCTTGATGCTCGAGAGCGGCGAGGCGCCCGTACCGCCGTCGTAGCCGCTGATCAGCACGCGGTCCGCCCGCGCCTTCGCCACGCCCGCCGCCACCGTGCCCACGCCGATCTCGGACACCAGCTTCACGCTGA
>DMJA01000213.1 GCA_003451935.1 Verrucomicrobiota bacterium
ATCACGCCCCCCGCCATTTGACAACCGCCAGACAAACTCCGTGACAATTCCAGCCTTCCACCTTATCCTCGGCTCCACTTGGAGATGGTTATGCATAAAATGAATCTTCTGGCCGGCGGCCTGATCCTCGCGCTTCTCGGTCCCGCCTGGGCCGAACAAGCCGTCCACTCCCCGCTCGCCCAGGGCGAGAAGGATGGGATTGAAATCGCCAGCCCCCAGGTCACAAGCCAGAAACCCGGCCAAAGGAAGGGTAAAAAACCCCGGAAAAACGCCTTGGTTCTGCATTACGAATTCGAAAAGGCTTCTCCCGCCGCCGCTCGGAATCTCAGCGGCCGAGAGAACAACGGCATTGTCAACGGCAAACCCCGGATCGTCCGTGGCATCGATGGTTGGGCCCTGCGGCTTGACGGCATCAACGACTACATCCGCGTTCGCCGAACGCCCGCGCTGGAGCCCAAGAAAATCACCGTGGCCGCCTGGGTCAAGGTGCGCGAGTTCCATCCGCAGTTCTCCGTGCTGGCCCGCAAGCGAAACCGCTCGTTCCACCAAAACGAGACGTTCGACCTCCAGATTTTCCCTGGCGGAATCGTCCGCGCGGTGATTTCCAATACCAATGGGATTCAAACCCGCCTGGATGCTTCCGTCCGCATCGCCACGGGATTGTGGCACCACGTGGCGATGACGTTTTCCGAACCGGAGTTGAAGCTATACATTGACGGGATCCTCGTCGGGAGCCGGAATCACCCCTATCCCTTGGCCCACAACTCCGAGACCGACCTGCTCATCGGGGCAACCGACCACGCGGAATACCCGATGGGCTCGTTCATGAAAGGCGACATCGATGAGTTGCGCGTCTATCGCGCGGCGCTTTCCGAATCCGAGATCGCGACCCTCTACGCGCCCAAGGCCGCCCAGCTCCCCCCCAAGCCCAAACCGGCTCCAGTCATCCTCTGTCCTCCGAAGTTCCCGCGCTGGCAACCGCCGCAACCCATCGCCCATCCCCCTTCCCGGCCCGCCCCCGATTTGCTGGGCGAGATGGAACGCCTCTACCGGGAGGGCGTGCGCGATGAAGCCGCAAGCCCCGAATTCCTCAAGGCCATGCGCCGGATTCTGGACGGCCAAGCTTCCCGCCGCCTGCCCTTCTCCGAAAACTTCGACGGCGACACCATGCCTCCCGGATGGAAATCCCTGCTGGATGTCTGGGCCTTTGAAAATGGACAGGCGATCCAGGTCCGGTCCTGGGCCGATACGCGTTTCACCCTCTTCTACGCCCCCGGGCGCGACTGGCAGGACTACTCGTTCACCTTCACGGCGCGTTCCGACGCCTGGTTCACCCCGCCCTCCCGCAGTTCCCTGCGCATCTACTTTCGCTTTCAGGACCGCGACAACGGCTATTATCTCGACCTCATCAACACCGGCGAGATCACCCTGAGCATCCGGCAGGACGGGAAGGAACGCATCCTTCGCTCCGCCAAGACCGACTACGACCGCGTGCGCAACGGCCTTCCGTGGCAGATCACCGTCAACGGAAACACCCTCCTGGTCTTCCAGCAAGGCAAGTTGATCGTGCAGGCCCGCGATGCGACCTTTTCCTCCGGCACCATCGGGATGGAAACCATCCACGCTCCCGGCTCTTTCAGCGGTATCGCCGTGGAGCCCCTCTGATTCCGCAAGTCGTCATTTTGCTCGGGGGCAAGGGCACGCGCATCGCCGCGCAATATCCCGATTTGCCCAAGGCGCTCGTGCCGGTCCATGGCCGCCCGTTCCTCGAGTGGCAGTTGGATTGGCTGAAGAAAAACGGGTTCTCGAAGATTCTCCTCGCTGCCGGACACAAAGCCGACGTGCTGGAAACCTACCTGGCCAAGAGAAAAGCCGGCGGCCTGGAAATCGTTCTTTCCCGCGAGCCCGGGCCCCTCGGCACCGGTGGCGCGCTGAAATTCATCGAGAACAAATTGTCGGCCGACCCCGTCCTCGTCCTCAACGGCGACTCGCTGACGCCCCACCTAAACGTTTTCCACACTGTGGAAAAAAACTTTCCACAGTGTGGAAAACTTTTCGTGACGCCGATCGAGAACGCCGGCCGCTTTGGGACGGTGGAGTTCGGCGCGGACGGATTCGTGACCGCCTTCCGCGAAAAGGCCGAGCGCGCGGCCGGGTTCGTCAATGCAGGCATTTATCTACTGCCGCGCGAGATCATCGCCGCGATTCCCGCCGGAAAGGCCGTTTCCATCGAGACGGAAATCTTCCCCTCCCTGGCCGCGCAGCGCCGTCTTGTCGCCCTCCCCGCCCCGCCGCCCTTGCTCGACATGGGCACGTCCGAGGGCCGCGCCGAGATGGAAGCGTTCCTGGGAAAAACCGATTTATGAAAACAGTGCCCGGCCGGCACTAAAGGAGAAATGAACATGAAGCGTCGCACGGGAAGCCTCTTGGTTGCGTTGGCGATGATGGGAACCGCGGCCCTCGCCGGGAATTTCGCGAAAAACAAGGTCGGCTCTGCGGGCGGCTGGACCGGCACCATCGCAGGCACCGTGCTGGATGGGAAAATCTACACCATTGAAGCGGGGGGCAGCCTCTACGCGACCGATCCGGCGGATGGCGCGTGGACCAAGGTGGGCGCCGCGGACTTCGCCAACACCGCGTTTTTGTTCGCGGCCGGCGATTCCCTCGCCACCATCGAAAAGGACGGTTCGCTCTATCTCATCAACCCGGCGGATGGCAGTTGGAAACGGTCGGGGCCGGCGGGGGGTTGGGCCAATACGGTTGCCGGCGCAGTGTTGAACGGCAAGTTATACACGGTAGAAAGCGGCGGCTCGCTCTACGCCTCGGATCCTGCGGCGGGCACCTGGCAGAAGGTAGGCAATCCCGACTTCTCCGCCGTGGCGCACCTCTTTGCCGCGGGAAACCGGTTGGTCTCGATTGAAAAGAGCGGCAACTTTTACCTGATCAATCCAGCAGACGGTTCGTGGGAACGCACCGGCGACTTTGCCGCCTGGGCGGACACGGTGGCCGGGACAGTCTTGGGCCAAGTGCTTTACACGGTGGAAAAGGACGGATCCTTGGTGGCCACCGATGTCGCCAGCGGCACGCGCGAGCCGGTCGGCGCGGGATTCGACGATGTCCAATTCCTGTTCCTGGCCAATAACCTGCTCTGCGGAATCGATGCGGACGGAAATTTCTTCCACGCGGCGGCCGGCGCGGAATCCGCTGAAGCGGCAGTTCCCGTTGCGGCGACTTCGGCGCCGTCCACCGCCGAGGACGAAGCGAAGAACGATCCGGCCCGCGCCGGCGCGCTGACCTTCCAGTTCATGGGCCAGTGGGTCGGCGACACTGCGCCGCTCGAGCAGGATCCCGAATTCCTGAAGCAGAAGGCCGCCGCGCCCGAAATGGTGCAGAAGGTGATCGACCTGATGCAGGGCATGAAGATGTCCGTCACGCTGGACGGCGTCACCATGGAAGTGATGGGCGAAAAGGCCGGCCCTTTTGGGTATAGCGTGGTGGCCGGATACGACGACACCCTCGTGATCGAAAATAACGACGGGCCGAAGCAAGGCATCCGCTCGCGCATCGTGTTCAGCGATCCCAAGCACCTTCAGGTGATCGAAGTCACGCCCGAAGGCAAGGCGATGTTCTTCAAGAAACCATAGGGGTTCGACGGCCGGAATGAATCCCGCCCATCCGCACAAGGAATGGCCTTCGCGCGGATACCTGCCTCACTTCGATCATCCCGGTTTGGTGCAAGGCATCACCTTCCGGCTAGCCGACAGCCTGCCCGCCGAGAAGCTCGCGCAATGGCAACAAGAATTGGATCTTCTTGCCGGAGCGCGGGCATCTTGCCCGCAGAATAAAGATGCGGGCGGGACGCCCGCGCTCCGGCAAGAATCGACGGCGGAGAAAATCGAATACCACCGGCGAATCGAGGAATGGCTCGGCCGGGGGCATGGCGATTGCCTTCTCCGGGATTCGCGCATCGCCCGCATTGTCGAGGATGCTCTGCTGCATTTCGACGGCGAACGCTACCGCCTGCTGGCGTGGGTCGTCATGCCGAACCATGTCCACGCATTGGCGGAGACCGTGACCGGCCATCGTTTGGGTGACATCATCCATTCGTGGAAATCCTTCACGGCAAAGGAAACCAACCGGATTCTGGGGCGGACCGGGCCGCTATGGCAGGAGGAATACTTCGACCGGTTCATCCGCGACGGGGATCATTTGCGCGAGACCATCCGGTACATCGAGGAGAATCCCGTCGAGGCGGGATTGGCCAAACGGGCGGAAGATTGGGCGTTTGGAAGCGCCTATCGCCGGAGCACTTCCGGGAGCGCGGGCATCTTGCCCGCAGAATGAAGATGCGGGCAGGATGCCCGCGCTCCGGCAAAACAAGACCTAGCCGAATCTTTCGGAAGCGGGCGGGACGCCCGCGCTCCGGCAAGACTACTTCACGCTGAAGGCGATTTTGTCTGGGTGGTCGGGGTCGAAGTCGGCTTCGACGCGGGAGCCGTCGGGGATTTCGCCGGCGAGGACCTTGGTGGCGAGTTCGTCGAGCACCATGCGCTGGATGACGCGCTTGAGGGGGCGCGCGCCAAATGCGGGGTCGTAGCCCTCGCCCGCGAGCTTCTCTTCGGCGGCTTCGGTAACTTCCAGCGCGATGTTCTTTTCGGCGAGGAATCCGCGGACGCGCTGGATCTGGATTTCCACAATCCGGCGCAACTGCTCGATCCCGAGGCTCCGGAACAGGATGACTTCGTCCACGCGGTTGAGGAACTCG
>DMJA01000134.1 GCA_003451935.1 Verrucomicrobiota bacterium
TCCTTGCCGGTGCCGCTCTCGCCGAGGATCAGCACGGTCGAGTCGGTCGGGGCGATCTTCAGGACGAGACCGAGGACGGAGCGCATGGCGGGCGACGGGGCGACGATGTCGGGGAAGCGCGCCTGGGCCTCCATGTTGCCGAGGGCGGCCGTGACCCAGCTCAAGGTATTGGCGATGGGCGTGATGGCTTCGTAATTCGAGACGCGGTGGCCCACGGGCGACGGCGGGGCGGGCACGAGCGGGCGGGTATCCTTCAGGAAGGTCTCGACCGGGCGGAAGACCAGCCACAGAATGAACAGCCCGCACAGGAAGGCGGTGGCGACGAGCAGCCCGCCCGTGATGAGCAGGGGCCAAATCCGGCCCTCCGCGACCGCGCCGGAGCGCATCAGGTGATAGGTCAGCTGGGCCGCCAGCGCGGTGAAACCGGCAAAAATCAACGGCACCAGCAGATAGAATTGAACCCGGATGGACCCAGCCTTCATTTCGTTGTCGAGGCGAGTTTCGCCAAATCCCACATCGGCATATAGACGGCGAGGGCGAAGAAACCGACCAACGCGGCCATCGCGACGATCAGGATGGGGCCCATCGCCGTGGTCAGGCGCCGGGTGGCGTATTCGACCTCGGAATCATAGTGGAGGGACACTTCGCGGAGCATCTCGTCGAGATTGCCGGCCTCCTCGCCCACGGCCACCATGTTGATGAGCATGGGCGTGAAGAACTTGGCGGCCATGAGCGGACGGGCCACGCCGTGGCCCTGCTCCAGGTGCACCTGCACGCCTTCCAGCTCCTTGGCGATGGCCGCGTTGCCAATGGTGCCGGCGAGGATCTTGAGCGAATCGAGGATGCCCACGCCGGAGGCCTGCAGGATGGAGAAGATGCTGGCGAAGCGGGACAGCGCCGACTTGAGGAGCAGCGGACCCACGAGGGGGATATTCAACTTCATCCGGTCCCACCAATAGCGGCCCGCCTTGGTCCGGATCGTCACCATGATGGCGAAAACGACCGCGGCCAGGATCAGCAACAGCAGCGGCCATTGCTCGTTGAACAGCTTGCTCAAGGACAGGCAGACGCGGGTCGGGAACGGCAGCTCGATCTTCACCTTCCGGTACACGCCGGCGAACTTCGGGATGATGAACGTGATCAGGCTCACGAAGGCCACGATCAGGGAGACCAGCACGATGAGGGGATATTGGAGCACCGAGCGGACCTCGGTCTTGACCTGGTATTCATGGGTGATGATGTAGATGAGGCGCTGGAGGATCTGCGGCAGCGATCCGCTGGCCTCGCCCGCCTGCACCATGCTGCAATACAGCTGGGAGAAGACGTCCGGATGCCGGCGCAGGGAGCGGGACAGGGTCGAGCCGCTGCGGATGTCCAGGCCGATCTGGCGGGCGATGCCCTTGAGGCGGGGATTCTCCGACTGGTTTTCCAGGATGTCCACCACCCGCAGGACCGGGATGCCCGCCTTCAACATGGTGGCCAGCTGCTTGGTGAACAGGATCAGTTCCTCGGGATGGACCGTGTTGAACATCAGGGAGAGCTTCTCCCAGCGGCGGCTGGCCGGGGCCGCCGTTTCGTCGCGCATGGACATCGGGGTGAACCCGCGGGCGCTCAGCAGGTCGTTGGCGTGGTCCATGGACTCGGCCTCGATCACGCCCGACACGGTCTTGCCCCCCGTGTCCACCGCTTCATACCGATAACTGCTCATGGTGCCGCCTGCCCTTCCTAGATGTACACAACGCTCATCGCCTCTTCGATGGTGGTCACGCCCGCGCGGAGCTTGTCCAGCGCGTCTTCCTTCAAGGTGCGCAGGCGGCCCGCGGCCCGCGCAGCCTGGTTGATCTCCGCCGTGGTCGATTTGCGGGCGATCAGTTCGCGGATCATGTCGTCGATCATCAGGACCTCGTAGATGCCGGTGCGGCCCTGGTAGCCGGTGTGCTGGCACCGGGCGCAGCCCTTGGCCTGCATGACGGTGAAGGTCTCCTTCGGCGGCACGCCCCAGAAGTCGGCGGTCTGGCGGTTTTGCTCGACGCGGATGGCGCAATGCGGGCACACCTTCCGGACCAGCCGCTGGGCGAAGGAGACCAGCAGCACCGAGGCGATCAGGAACGGCTCGATGCCCATGTCGATCAAGCGGGTAATGGCGCCGGCGGCGTCGTTGGTGTGGACGGTGCTCAGGACGCGGTGGCCGGTCAAGGCGGCCTGGGTGGCGATGCGCGCGGTCTCGGCGTCGCGGATTTCGCCGACCATGATGACATCCGGGTCCTGGCGCAGGATCGACCGCAGCGCCGAGGCGAACGTCATGCCGGCCTTGGTGTTGAGCTGGACCTGCCGGATCTTGGCGACCCGGTATTCCACGGGATCCTCGACGGTGATGATGTGGACATCGGGCTTGTTGAGCTCCTTGAGCATGGCGTACAGCGTGGTCGTCTTGCCGCTGCCGGTGGGGCCGGTGCTGAGGATCATGCCGTAGGGGGCTTCGATCACCGCGGAGAGCTTCTCGCGGTCGCGCTCGGACATGCCGAGGTCGAACATCGAATAGTTGAAGGCGCCCATGTCCAGCAGGCGCATGACCACGTTTTCGCCATTGGTGGTCGGAATGGTCGAAACGCGGATGTTGATCTCCCGGTTGTCGAGCTTGACCGTGAAGCGTCCGTCCTGGGGGATGCGGGAGACGGCGATGTCCATTTGCGCGAGGATCTTGATGCGGGAGACGACGGAGAGGTGGAGGCTCTTGGGCGGAGCGGGCTCGTCGCGCAGCCGGCCATCGATGCGGAACCGCAACTGCACGTAGTTCGCCTCGGGGCTGATGTGGATGTCGCTGGCGCCCTCCCGCGCGGCCTGGGAGATGATCCAGTTCACCATGCGGATGACGGGAGCCCCCTCGGCCATGCTCTTCAGCGAGCCGACTTCCACGTCTTCGGCCATGCTGGGCAGCCCCGAGGCGTCGGCCGAATCGCCGGTTCCCGCCGCCACGTCGCCGATGCCCGCGAAGCTTCCATAGAGTCCGTTCGTCAGCTGGTTGATCTCCCGGTCCGTGCAGATGACGGGCAGCACCTCGCACCGGGTCAGCTGTTCGACCGCGTCGAGGGCGCCAAGATCGGTGGGGTCGCTCATCCCGAGCTCGATCGTGCCCTTCCGGCGGGTCAGCGGGACGACCTTGAGCCGCTGGGCCAGATCGACGGGGACCAGGCTGGCGAGGGCCATGTCGAGGGGATAGCGCTCGGGGTCGTAGCGCAGCACCTTGAGCTGGCGGCCCAGCAGTTCCACCAGCTGGTCCTCGCGGATGATCCCCTTGCTGCACAGATATTCCCCCAGCCGTTCGCCCGCCTCCGCGCAGGCCGTGATGGCTTGATCCAACTGGTCGGGCTTCAGCAAGCCCCCGTCCACCAGCATCTGTCCCAGTTTCGGCCTCGCCTTGATCATGCCCCGGTCCTTCCTCGCGCGGCCCCGGCCCCGCCCTAGCGGCGATCGGCGATGATCTTGGGGGTGATGAAGATCAGCGTCTCGTCGAATTCCTTCGCTTGCGCGCGGTTCTTGAACAGGGCCCCGATGCCGGGGAGGTCCATCAGGAAGGGGATTCCGTTGTGGGTGTCGCTGTCGCTCTCCAGGGACAGGCCGCCGATGACGACGGTCTCGCCG
>DMJA01000073.1 GCA_003451935.1 Verrucomicrobiota bacterium
CTGGGGGATCTCGATGGGGACGATCTCGTCCTTGAAGTCGCCTTCCTTCGTCGCGCGCTCGGCGTTGTTGTGGCTCCGCAGGGCCACGACGTCCATCTCCTCGCGGGAGATGTTGTACATCTGGGCGATGAGTTCCGTCGTGTGTCCCATGATGTATGGTTTTCCCCGGAACATCTCCACGATGGGGCCTTCCTTGGCGGGCCCTTTCTCGAGGCCCGGTTGCAGGCGCGAGCCGCAGTACAGGGCCTCGATCAGCATGTCGTCGAAGCTGTGGTTTTGCAGGCGGCAGCCCCAGCGGGCGGCCTGCACTGCGTAGGCCACCCCCGACATGTGCTCCATGCCGCCGCCGAGCACCACGTCGACGAGCCCCGCCTGGATCATGGCCATGCCGGAGATGACGGACTCCATGCCGGAGATGCAGACGCGGTTGATGGTGACGGCTGTCGAGGTTTCTGGGATGCCTGCGTCCATGGCCGCCACTCGGGCCACGTTGAGCGCGTTGTAGGGTTCGAGGCAGCAGCCGAAGCGCACGTCGTTGATGACTGCCGGGTCGATGCCCGCCCGCTTGATGGCCTCCTTCATCGCCGCGCTGCCGATTTTGTAGGCGTGGATGTCTTTGAGCGAGCCGCCGAAGGAGCCGATGGCCGTCCGGCAGGCCGATACGATGACAACGTCTTTCATGGTTCTCCCTCCATGGCGCGAAGCGCCAGACAAATTCAGGGTATAGGGTCTAGGGTATAGGGTCTAGGGTATAGGGTCTAGGGGCCGAAGGTACCAGGGGATTTCTATAAACAAAATCTGTTTCCTTCCCGATACCCGAGCCCCGATACCCTACTTTTTGGTGTAATCAAACACGCCCTTGCCGGATTTTCGGCCGAAGCGCCCGGCGCGCACGAGCTTCACCAGAAGCGGGGCCGGCCGGTACTTGTCGCCGAGCTCCCGGTGCAGGTTCTCCTGCACGTGTAAGAGCGTGTCGAGCCCCACCAGGTCCGAGAGGGCCAGCGGGCCGATCGGGTGGTTGCAGCCCAGCACCATCCCCGTGTCGATGTCCTTGGCCGAGGCGATCCCCTCGCCCAGCACGAAGAAGGCCTCGTTGAGCATGGGGCACAGGATGCGGTTGACCGCGAAGGCCGGGGCCTCGTTGACGACGATCGTCTCCTTGCCGAGGCTCTTGCCCCACTCCAGGGCGGCCTGGAGCGTTGCCTCGGAGGTCTCGTAGCCCTTGATGATCTCCAAGAGCTTCATCACGGGCACGGGGTTGAAGAAGTGGGTGCCGATGAACTTCTCGGGACGCTTGGTCACGGCGGCCATGGCCGTGATGCTGACCCCCGAGGTGTTGCTGAAGAACAGGCACTCGGGCTTCACGATCGTCTCGAGCTCCTGGAAGACCTTCTTCTTGACCTCGAGGAGCTCGATGATGACCTCGACGATGACGTCGGCATCGGCGGCCGCTTCCTTCAGATCCAGCGTGGGCTTGATCCTTCCGAGCAGGGCGTCCATGTCGGCCTGGGTGCGCTTGCCCTTCTCGACCTCGCGGGCGAGGTTCTTGCGGATGGTGTTCATGCCGCCGTCGACGAAGCGCTGCTCGATGTCGCGCATCGCCACCTGGTAGCCCGCCTGGGCGCACACCTGCGCGATCCCGCTGCCCATCAGTCCCGCTCCCAATACACAAACCTTTTTGATTGCCATGATCTCCTCCTTGGTGTCTTCCTCTCCCGTTCCCCGTTCTCCCCTCACAGTGAAAAACCTCGATGATTCGAGGTTTTCACCGTGAAAGGAAGAAAGGGAGGTGGAATAGGTTCGAATCGATTCAGTCCGGAAACGGCCGCTAGATGTCCCTCGTCCAGATCGATGCCATGGCGGGACCGCCGCCCACGCACAGCGAGGCCCCTCCCAGGTTGAGGCCGCAGCGCTCCAGTTCGTAGTACAGGGATACGATGATCCGCAGCCCCGTGCATCCCACGGGGTGTCCCAGTGCGATGCCCGATCCGTTGTGGTTCACCTTGTCGAGGCTGAGTTCCATCCCGTAGTCCTTTTTCAACAGGCGCCCGACGCCCAGCCACTGTGCCGCAAAGGCCTCGTTGATCTCCCAGTATTCGATGTCTTCGAATTTCAGCCCCGCCTGCTTCAGGCACTTGGGAATGGCGTAGGCCGGTCCGATCCCCATGAGTTTGGGATCGCAGCCCTCGCCGCAGATGTTCACGAGCCGCATGATGGGCTTGACCCCCAGCTGTTTTGCCTTCTCCTTCGACATGAGGATCGCCGCCGCGGCGCCGTCGTTGATGCCCGAGGCGTTGCCGGCGGTAACGGAGCCGTCCTTCTTGAAAGCGGGGCGGAGTTTCGCCAGGCTTTCCGGGGTCACGCCGGCCTTGGGATATTCGTCCCTGGCGAAAGCTATGGGATCGCCCTTGCGCTGCGGTATCATCACCGGCGCAATCTCGTCGGCGAAGCGGTTCTCCTTCAGCGCCTTTTCGGCCTTGTTCTGCGACTCGGCCGCGAACTTGTCCTGCTCCTCGCGGGTCAGGCCGTACCTGGCGACCAGGTTCTCGGCGGTCATGCCCATATGGTAATTGTTGAAGATGTCCCAGAGGCCGTCGCCGATCATGCTGTCCGTCAGCTCGCCGTGGCCCATCTTGTAGCCGCCGCGGGCCTTCTTGAGCAGGTAGGGGGCGTTGGTCATGCTCTCGGTGCCGCCGGCGACGACCATCTCGGCGTCTCCGCAGAGGATCTGCTGGGCGGCCATGGCCACCGTGCGCATGCCCGAGCCGCAGAGCATGTTGAGCGTCACGGCGGTCTTCTCGGCCGGTATGCCCGAGCCGATGGCTATCTGCCTGGCCACGCCCTGGCCGAGGCCGGCCTGGTAAATGCTGCCGAAAAGGACTTCGTCTATCTCCGCCGCCGGCGCCTTGGCGCGCTCCAGCAGGGCCTTGGTGACGATCTTGCCCAGCTCGACCGAGCTGAGATCGGCCAGGCCGCCCCCGAAGCTGCCTATCGCCGTGCGTACCCCGTCCACTATGAAGACTTCTTTCATTTTATTATCCTCCGTGTTTAATTAAAGAAATACCAAAAATTACAGGTGCCCCAGTCTCTCCGCCTGTTCCCTGAGACCGGAGCGGAAATCCGGGTGGGCGACGTTTATCAGCGCGTTCGCGCGCTCGCGCACGGTGCGGCCGCGCAGGCGCGCTATGCCGAACTCGGTCACGACATTGTCGGTGTTGGCGCGGTGCAGCGTGACGGCCGTTCCTTCGGGCAGCATGGGAGTTATCGCCGACACCGTCCCGTTCTTCGCCGTGGAGCGGCAGGCGATGATGCTCTTGCCCAGGCCGTCGTAGGCCTCTTTCGCGCCCACGGCGGTATCGGTCTGGCCGCCGGTGCCGGAATACTGTACCGGGCCTATGGACTCGCTCGCCACCTGGCCGGTCAGGTCCACGGTCAGGCAGGTGTTGATCGACACCATCCGCGAGTTCCGGCGGATGACCGCCGGGTCGTTCACCCAGGAGCCGCGGCGGAACTCCACGGCGGGGTTATTGTCCAGCCAGTCGTAAAGCTTGCGGGAGCCCATCGCGAAGGTGCAGACGAACTTGTCTTTCAGCAGCGCCTTGCGCTTGTTGGTGACGACGCCGGCCTCGTAGAGCTCCATCATCGAGTCCACCATCATCTCGGTGTGGACGCCGAGGTCCTTTTTCCCTTTGAGCGCGAGCGCGCAGGCGTTGGGGATGCCGCCGATGCCCAGCTGTATGGTGGAGCCGTCGTCCACAAGCTCGGCGATATAATTGCCGATGGTCAGTTCGGTCCCGTCCGGGTTCGGGGAGGGCAGCGAGGGAACTTCCTGGTCGTGCTCGACGAACCAGTCCACCTCGCCGACGTGCAGGTGCGTGTCGCCGAAGGTGCGGGGCAGGTTGCGGTTCACCTCCAGTATCACGGTGTCCGCGGCCTCCAGCATGTCCTTCTCGTAGGTGATGCCCAGCGACAGCGAGACGAACCCCTTGGAGTCCGGCGGGGTGCAGGTGCCGAAGAAGATGTCGGGCTTGCGGGCCTGGAGGCGGTCCAGCGCCGCGCGATGCAGCATATTGGGGACATAGGTGACGGTGCCGGCCCCGGCGGCCAGGGCCCGGCGGGAGCCCGGCGCGTGGAACCAGCTGGCCAGCTCGAAGTGGCCCCGCATCTCCGGACGCATATAGAAATCGTACGGCTTGAGCGTGAGCACGGAGAAGACGCGGGCGTCCTTCACGCGCGGCGCCGCCGTGTGGAAGGCGGACATGCAGCCCTGCGGCTCGGAGGCGCACTGCGCCACCACCACGTCGTCGCCGCTCTTTATCTTCCCGGCCGCCTCTTGGGCGCTTATCAGTTTTCCGGCGTACGACGCTTTCCGCCCGGCCGCCGGTCTTTCGATTACAGTGGTCATGCCAGTATCCCCCGCTTGAACACCCTCGCGAAAAGTTTGACGGCCTGCTCGTCGGCCATACCGTAATGCCCCTTCACCTTGAAGAGCTTCTCCATGATGAAGTAGTTGAAATAGTTCCAGGTCACCATCATAAGGGCCCCGGCCGGGTCGATGTCGGAGGCTATCCTGCCCCTGCCGGCCGGCGAAGCCTTGAGCGCCGCGGCGTAGCCCTGCCGCATGCGCGCGAACATCTTGTTCACGTGCCGCGCCTCGAACTCGACCACGTCCACGTATATAAGGAGGATGTAGTCCGAGAATTTCTCCACCGTCTCGCGCGCTGCGAAGCCCAGGCCCTCGATATTATCGGGGAAAGCCGTGGAGGTCAGCGCCCTTATCAGCGGCTGGCCGGGGTCGAAGTACTCCTTCTCGCGCTTTTCGAGCAGCGAGACGAAGATCTCTTCCTTGGTGCCGAAATAGTTGTAGATATTGCCCAGCGACACTCCCGCCCGCCCGGCTATGTCCCGCGTGGAGGTGCCGTTGAAGCCCTTGCGCGTGAAAAGCGCCGACGCCGCCGACAGTATCCTGTCGAGGCTGGGGGCGCCGCTCTTTTTGCGTTTGACCGCCGTTTTCGCCATATATGAACGAGCGTTCGTTCATAAAGATTCTAGCATTGCCCGCGAGGCGGGGTCAAGCGGCGCCGGGCCCGGGGGAATGAAAAGCCCCGCCCGGGAGGGGGGCGGGGCTTCGGGTAGTTCTTTTTAAACGGGCGTCAGTTGCGCCAGACGCCGTCGGTCCAGGTGAGGAACTCGTCCCAC
>DMJA01000100.1 GCA_003451935.1 Verrucomicrobiota bacterium
TCGGTCCATTGGACCGTTCCCAACACCAGCGCCCGCACATCCTATTAGCCGGTGTTCCGGGCGATTCAGGCCGCGCCCGGCGGACCCGCGACCCATAACCAGGCCCCCCCCCACATCCAAGGAGACCTCCCGATGCGAACTATGACATTCACGAAATTCGCCTTGGCCAGCATCGCCGCCGCCTTCCTGTTTACCGGATGCGAATTCCAGGAAAAGAACACCGCAACCGATGGCGATGGCATTGGCCCTGTCGGCGAAGGCGGAGGTTTTCTTTGGAAGCCGGTCAGCGAAAGCACGGGGAAGCTGGTGGTGATCCTCCCGCCCCAATACACCGGCTTGATCAGCGGCTGCTACGTCGCGAGTCCCGAGGGCGTCTTGATCGAAGGCGGAAATTTTTCCGCCGTCGCCAATGGCGGCCGGGAACACTTCCGCTATTCAAAACCGGGCGGCGCCTATCCCGGCGGCTCCCACGCCGTGGCGATCCTGAAGGCCGGCGGCTCGGTCCATTGGACCGTTCCCAACACCGGTTCCCGCACGACCTATTGAGGCTGGTTTCCGGGCGCGGATGCCCTCGCCCGGCGGGCATATTTCCGCTTCTTCAAGTAAAGGCGGATCTTGACCAGGGGGATCGCGTAGCGCGAGGTGAGGAATCCCATGGCCGCCATGCGGAACGGCTTCCACTTTCCGGCGCGCAAGAGGGCGGAAGACAGCCGTTCGGCCAGCCGTTCCTTGAACGTGGCATCTTCCGGCAATCCGCGGTCGTACCCGGGCACGCGGCGGCCGGCCTTCCGCCAGCGGTCCACGCGCAGCGGGGCCAGCGAGCCCTTGCGCCGGGTCTGCAGCTTGTGGGTCCGATAGCTGGGATCGGAGGACACATCCTGAAGGACGATGTCGCCGGCCTCGGCCGCCCGCCGGACCAGGTCGGCGCCGCGCGGCGTTCGCACCAGCAGGCGCGAATGGGCCTTGAACTTGTAGTCGCCCTTTTCATCCCGGGTCCAGGCGTCGCTGACCGACACATCGGCGAATTCGTTGGAGCCGTCGAGGCACGTCTGGCAGCGCTCCGGCATGTACAGCGACGTTAGATAATTGTAGGCGCCGTCCTTGTAGTTGGAATAGTGCAAGGGCCGGACTTGCCCGTCCTTCAGGATGGCCTGCATCTGGCCGGGCCATTCGCCGCCGCGGAACTTGAAGTCGGCAAGCGCCTCGCGCGGGATGCCCCGCACCGCCAGCATCTCGGGGGCGAGGGTCGGCTCGAGCGATCCGCCGCAATACAGGCCGATCACGACGGAGAGTTTGGCGGCCAGGGCCGGATCGCGCCGCTGCAGGTTGCGGTAGCCGTGGGTCTGGCACGGGAGACAGGCAACGGCGTACCGGCCGGGCCGCTGGCGCACCTCGCTCCAGAGCCGGTTCAGGGGAATGACCGAGTAGCGCGAGCCTTGGCTGGCGCACAATTCCTCAAAGGTGGTGGCGATGAAGGGTTCCGCCGCCCAGGGCCGCTCGCGGTCCATCCGCGTGACGAGGCACCCGTCCACCGCACCCGTCTTCAGCAAATGGTGCAGCAGGCCGGTCACGAGCCCCCCCCCGCCCCGCCGGAACGCAAGCGTTCATCGGCCGCGTAGCCGACATAGGTTTTTTCCACATGGCCATCGAACCCCGGATTCCCGAAGCGCTCGCCGAAGACCTGTTCGGCGAGGTCGCCAAACCGGACTTCCTTGCCGGGGCACACCTTGCCGCACAGCCCGCAGGAGATGCAGCGGCCGGGAATCAGCACCGGGAACCGCCGCTCATCGAACCCGATGGCCTGCACCGGGCAGACGCCGGCGCAACTGCCGCACCGCGTGCACAGTTCCCGCGCGGTGAAGCCGATGCTGAGGAACGGCGAGGACTCCGGGACGCCGCTCATGGGTTCGGGGGCGCGGCCGGGGTGGCCCGGTCCCGCTGCCGGATGGCCGGGACGCCCCACGCGATCGACCGGTCGCCCAGCGGTTTGTTGACCAGCGAATGGGCGCCGACCACGCAGCCGGTGCCGATGGAGACGCCGTCCAGCACGGTGGTGTGCGAGCCGATCCAGACATCGTCGCCGATGGTCACGCCGCCCTTGCTGATGAAGCCCTGCCGGATGATCGGGACCGAGGGGTCGTCGTAGCGGTGATGCCCGCCGGCGGTGATGTACACGAAGGCCGCGACCAGGACATCGCGTCCAATCTCCAACCGGCTGTCGGTGGCGAGCAGGCAGTTGGCCCCCAGGTCGCTGCCCGCGCCGAGGACGATGCGCCCGTTGCGGGCGCGAATAATGGTGTTGCGGGACACCAGCACGCCATCGCCGATTTCGATCTCCGCCTGGGCGCCGCGGGCGTCGAGCACGGTGTTGTCGTCCAACACCACGTTGTTGCCAAGGCGGATGCGGCCCGCCCCGCGGATCGTTACGTTGCGCCCGACGATGAGCCCGCGCCCGCAGGCCGCGAACAGGCCCGGATACAGCTTGCGCCGCAGCCAAAGGCCGAGCGCGCCGGGGAATCCAATCAGCGCCCCCGTGGCGAGCTCATAGCGGAGCAAGGCGCCCAGCCCCTCGCCGCCCACGGCGAGGCGGGCGTATTGCCTCCACGCGGATTGGCCGGGCTCGTGCAGGGTGCGCTGGATCTGTTGGTCGATGTCTGGCTGTTCGCTCATGTGTTCAACCTTCCGGCGGCTCGTCCCGGCGCGGCAGTCCTTCCATGTGTTCACCGGCCTGCACCAGCATGCCGATGACCCCCAATATGATGATTTTCATGCGCAACAGCAAGCCCATGGCCAAGGTCAGTTCGCGCCCCATCCCAATCAGGCCGAAATAAAACACATAGGACCCCTCGGCGATTCCCAGGTTGCCCAGGGTGACCGGGAGCATCGCCACCATCAAGGCGACGGGCAGGACGCATGCCAGCGCGGACAGGTCGGGCCAGGCCCCGAAGGCCCGGTAGCCCAGCGCGACATTGCCGATCACCAGGCCGTAGAACAGCGCGGTGAGTCCGGCCACCGATGCAAAGGCCGCCGGCCGCCGCCGGATGATTTCCCACAGATCGCCCGCGCGGGTGCTGAAGCGGCCGCATTTTTCGCAGGCCTTTTCCCAGAGGCGACGGGGCCGGCCCGGGCGGTCGGCGCGGACCCAGCCGCGGATTTTTTCGACGGCGCGGCCGAACACGGCCGAACGCATCCCCGCCTTTCCGCCCAGCCACGCCAGCGCGATTCCGGCCAGCCCGCAGGCACCGGCCACGATGCCCACCGCCACCGCCGGATGCCGCCACAGGGGCGGCGCGAGGAACGGCAGCGTGACCGCCATCAGCAGCAGGAAAACCAGCCCGGTGAAGCGCTCGGCGAAAACGGCCACCAGCGCCGCCCCCGGCGCGTGGACCTGGCGTCCGGCCAGCCACGCCCGCGCCACATCCCCGCCGACGTTGGACGGCAGGAAATTCGAGTAGAAATATCCAATGAAATACCAGCGGAACATCCGGGTGAAGGGGATGGAAAACCCCTGAAGCCGCATCAGATACCACCACTTCCAGGTGCTGGCCGCCACCATCAGGAAGGAAAACAGCAGGCTCGCGGCCAGATACGAGACATCTACATTTTTTGCGCGGGCGGCCAACTCCCGCACATCGAGCGAAAACAAAAGCAGACCGATGAACAGCACGCTGGCCGCCACCTTGACCCAAAGCATTCCGCGCTTCATACGCGCCCCCCCTCGGCTGGACGGCCTTCGAAGATCATGGCCCCGCCTCTCCGGATTCCGGGTTCGCCAGAGGGGTGATCGTGACCGCGTGGATCTTCAGGTCATGCGTCCGGTTGTATTTCAGTGCGATCACCACGGGCAGATTGGATTCCGGGCTCGCCACCAGCCGGGCCGGAGCCCCCGCCCGCAGCGGTGCCCACTCCTGCACGCCGGCCGCAGGCTGCCGGATTCCGAACCGGGCCACCTCCGCGCCTTCCGGAGCATCCGCAGTGAATTCGATTTCCACGGAATAGGCCCCGCCTGGCAAGGGCATCCGGGGTCCGTAGAACAATTCGATGTCGGGGTCATGGGCCCGCCGCAAGACCACACCGCTCCCATCCGCCTCCGCATATCCCGCATGGAAAAAATGTTCGGCGGGAATGCGGAGCCCGTTCCCGGGCCACTCCCGGGGCCATTGTCCGGCCGCCAGCAGGATCAGGTCCATCTGCACCTCGCCCTCCGCGACGGACACCTCCAGCCAAGCCTGACCAAAGACGGACGGCGCGGAAATCGAAAGCACGTGCCAATCCCATTGCGGATTCGCCCCCGCCACGGACTGTTCCTGGATGGCCTCGGCCCCCCCGTGCGTCCGGAGGAAGATCCGGCCTGCTCCGCGAAGACGAATCCACCAAGCCAGATCCCCGGACGGGGCCACACGAACGGGCCGGGTTTCAAACCGCGGAACGGGGGCCCCGTTCCGGACCGCCGCCTGCCAATAGGCGCCGCCCGATGCGGAACCGTCCGGAAGGACAGCCCCTCCTTCTCCCGCCTGTCGTTCCGCCTCCCAGCGGCGGGCCGGGAACACGGCTGAAAAACCGC
>DMJA01000209.1 GCA_003451935.1 Verrucomicrobiota bacterium
ATCCGTCGGCGAACTCGCCGCCGAACCCCTCCGCGCCCTCGTCGAAAGCCTGCGCAAGCAGACCCCCGACAGCGTGATCCTGCTCGCCGCCGTCGCGGACGGAAAAATCACCTTCATCCTGAATGCGGGCCCCGCCGCGCAGGCCAAGGGCGTAAATGCCGGCAAGCTTGTCGGCGCCATCGCCAAGATCGCGGGCGGCGGCGGCGGCGGCAAGCCCGACAAGGCCCAGGCCGGCGGCAAGGATCCCGCCAAGCTCCCCGACGCCCTCGCCGCCGCGCGCGAGCTGATCGCCCAGGCCCTCGCCTGATTTCCGCGGCATCATCCCAAAGCACAAGGGCGGCCATCCGGCCGCCCTTCGTTCTTTCTGCTTGCGGGAACCCTATCCCTTGAAGACGAAGAATTTCCTCATCACATAATTGATCGCCAGCGAGCTGAGGATGTTCGCCCCGAACGCATAGGTGGTCTGGATGCCGAATTGCTTGATCAACACGCCCATCAGCGTTGTGCCCACCACCATGCTGATGGCCGACACCGCGAGAAACAGCAGAAACTCGATGACAACATGGTGGCGGCCGGGCCGAAACACGAACCAGCGGTTGGCGAGATAGCACACGGTGTTCGACACGAAAAACGCCAGGATGTTCGAATACACGGCGTATCGCGCGCGCAAGGCGTCCACGACGTCCGGGGCGTCCAGCCCGAACAGCTTCACCAAGGGATCATCCGGCGTCACGCACGGAAACAGCAGGAACCCCACCAGGAAGAAGGCCAAGATGTGCGTGACGGTCGCGACGCCGCCGGCCAATCCATATTTGACGAACTGCACCAGCGGCGGGGCGTCGTGCGACAGATAGTGGGTCCATCGCTCCTTCAGGTTCATTTTATTTCACCCATTCCTTGATTTCGGCGGGCAGCTCTTCGATCGATTGCAGCACGCACTCGACCTCGGAACCGGCTTCCGCAGGAACCAGGATCCGTTCACCCGGCTTCTTGCCAACCAACGCCTTGGCCATGCGGGTGCTGGAGGAAATGATGTGCTTCTCCGGCTGCTGGTCCCATTCGCCGAGGATGTGGAAATGATCGGAATGCCCGTCGGGATATCTCAACACCACGGTCGAGCCGACGCCGGCCACCCCGCGCGCCGCCTCGGAAAAATCCGTGGGCCGCACGCGCGTCATCATGCTTTCGAGCTCGGCGCGGCGGGCCATCAGGACGGATTGCATGTCCTTCGCGGCCTTGTATTCGAAATTTTCGCGCAAATCGCCATAGCTGCGCGCCACGGCGATCTCCTTCGCGTTGGCCGGAATGTCCACATTAATCAGCTTCTCGAGCTGCTCCTGCCGCTCGCGGTAGGTGCGGTGCGAGGTGACGGCGCCATAGGTCGCGACCGGGCTGCTTTCCGACGCGCCCGTGATCACGGACTGCAGATGTGGATACAACTTCAGGATCTTGGCCTGCAGCACCTGGCGGTCGAGCCCCGGCCACGCGGACGACAGATTCAGGCGTTTGAAGAAATCCTTCTGTCGTCCCGGCGTCATGCCGTTGAAGACCGCCTGGAGCCACTCCTCCTCCTCGAATTTCTCGCGCAGCAGCTTCTGCGTCTTAAGGCGGTCGCCCATGTAGTCCTGCTCCAGCTCCTCCACCACCAACGGGGCCAGGATGGCGGGCAGCGGCAAATCCCATGCCTCGCGCCGATCGGGATTCCGCAAAATCCACAGCAACCCCTCTTCGCGGATCAGGTGCGTGGCGCACGCCTCGGCGAAGGCCTGTCGGCACTCTTCGCCGGCGCCCTGCTTCAGCAGCAAATCCATCGTTTCCTGCAGCGCAGTAAAATGCAGATGCCGGAGCTGGGCCAGCAGCGTAGCGCGAGTGGCCGCGGCATCCTGCGTCCAGAGGAATTCCAGCGCGGGACCCAATTCGCGGGCGGGCAAATCGTGCAACAAGTGGACGATCGACGCCCCTTCCATGAATCCGCGGGCCGCCGCCGGCCAATCGCAATCGGGGGGCGCGAGGCCCAGGCGGGCGGCCAGCATCGCCCCCATCAGCTTGAGTCCCGGCTGCCGGCTGGTCGCTCCGAGCAGCACGAACGCCATGCGGTTGGCCAGGACCTGCTTCTGGGCGGGTTGGATCGCCGCCAGGCTGGTTGGATTGTCCGCCAATTCCCGGGCGCGGTCCAAGATGACCTTCAGGTCCCGTTCATTCGCAAGCCGGTCGAACCACACATCGTCATAGCCGGAGGCGCGGTCGAGCAGCCGGATCGGCTCGGTCCGCTTGGCGGGAATCTCCACCATCGGGTCCGCCTTGAGCACCTTGCGGGCGGCATCCCAAAACCGCTTCCAGTCGTTCTCCAGAACGACTCCGTTTTGCACCAACCTCTCCTGCAGCGCGCTCGAGGTCAGCGGGCCGAAACTCGACAGCGCCGACCGCACCACCTCCGCGGGCGACTCCTTCACCAACCGTTGGATGTCCTCCCGATCCTGATGCAGACGCGCCAGCAGGTGGTCGGCGCCCAGCACCTCAAGGGTCTCGGCCGCGACCTTCATGGCCAGGCCGTGCCCGGGTCGGCCCCGGAAATCGATTTCGATCTTCTTGTAGAGCGAGTCCGCCTTCCGCACCACGCCGAATCCCCAGGTGCGGTGCATGCAAAGCGCCCCGGGCCGCAGGTTCTGGAGCAGGCGGAAACGCCGTACGCATTCCCGTGCGGCCAGCCGCTGCCCGAATCCCGCTTCCTGGATCAGCGCCAGCAGGTGGGGATTCGAGCCCGCGACCAGATCGGCCGCCTTCACCCAATCCTTCCCGGTCATCTGCTCGATGGGCGTGTTCTCGGCGCGCCACTTCAGCAAATCGATCCCCCCCTCGACATCCCCGGCCTTCGCGAGCGCCTCCTGCGCCATTGCCGCCCACTCGCGGGTGGCGGAAGGCGTTCCAGCCACCTTGCCCGCGGCCAGAGCGGCGATCCAATCCGAAGCGGAAACCTTGTCCTTCTCCAACAGTTCCAGTACCCGGTTTTCCAAATCGTCAGGCCCAACAGCTTCGCTCATGTGACCACCTTCCTCGCAAAATGCGCCCGCAGAAAAGCAAATCACGCCTCCAAATGCAAGCCGCGCGCATTTTTCGTTCGTTTTCGCTTGCAGGAACCGGCCCGTGCGGATAAATTTCGCCGTCTTCCGGGAAGCCGTGCCGGATTCAAAGGATGGATTCAAAATGAAGACGAAAAACCAGAAGTTGCTCAAGTGGGTCGAGGAAACCGCCGCGCTTTGCAAGCCGGATTCCATCTATTGGTGCGACGGCTCGCAGGAAGAGAACGACCGCCTCTGCGCGGAACTGGTCCAGAACGGCACGTTCATCAAGTTGAACGAAACCAAGCGCCCCAACTCCTTCCTCGCCTTCTCCGACCCGGCCGACGTGGCCCGCGTCGAGGATCGAACCTTCGTGTGCCCCGCCGACCCGCGCGAGGCCGGCCCCAACAACAACTGGCGCGACCCGGCCGAGATGAAGGCCACCCTGCGCAAGCTTTACGACGGCTGCATGCGCGGCCGCACGATGTACGTCATCCCCTTCAGCATGGGACCCATCGGCTCCCCCATCGCCCACATCGGCGTCGAACTGACCGACTCCGCCTATGTCGTCGTCAATATGCGGATCATGACCCGCATGGGCGATGAAGTCCTGAAGGCCCTCGGCGACGGCGAATTCGTCGAGTGCCTCCACTCCGTCGGCGCGCCGCTGGCGCCCGGACAGAAGGACGTGCCGTGGCCCTGCAACGCCGAAAACAAATACATCTCGCACTTCCCCGAAGATCCCGCGATCTGGTCCTTCGGCTCCGGCTACGGCGGCAACGCCCTCCTCGGCAAGAAGTGCTTCGCGCTGCGCATCGCCTCGAACCTCGCCCGCAAGCAGGGTTGGATGGCCGAGCACATGCTGATCCTCGGCCTGACCAATCCCGCCGGCCAGAAAATCTACGTCGCCGCCGCCTTCCCCAGCGCCTGCGGCAAGACCAACTTTGCCATGCTGATTCC
>DMJA01000023.1 GCA_003451935.1 Verrucomicrobiota bacterium
GCAGCAGTTTTTTCCGGCTCCAGCGGTGCAGCCATGGCTGGAAGGGGTTTCCGAAAATCCGGCGGCCTGTTTTCTTGTCGCGGTATTGGCAGCGGCAATAGAAGACCGGCTGGCTTGGATGCTTGGCGGCCTCGCCCATCATCGTGCGCAAAAAATCCGGCAGATACTCGTCGTCGTCGTCCAAATAGGCGATGTAGGGAGCGCGGGCCATCTGAAAGACGCCGTGGTTCTTGGCGATCGCCCCATGCGCAACCGGCGGCGATTTCACGGGCAGGTTGTAGAACCGGAGGCGCGGATCCCCGTACGAAGCCACCACCGCTTCGGTGTCGTCCGGCGTGCAGTCGCCCACGATGCACATCTCCCAGTCGTCGAACCCCCGCTGCGCGCGCACCGAATCGATTGCCCGCCTCAATACCGCCGAGCGGTTATAGGTGCTCGTGACGATGCTGACTTTCGGCGCGGCCCTCACGTCTGGCTTCCGGTTACAGCGCTTTCAGGACGTCCAGCGCCGCATCCACGTCCGAGGGGACCAGGACCAGTCCTTTTTCGTCGTCCGGACCGCCGGAGGAATAGGCGTATTCAATGTTGAGATTGTGCTTGGCCAGCGCTTCCAGCATCCGGGCCAATTCGCCGGGTTCGTTCGCCACGCGGATCAGGAGCACCTCGCGCGCGGCCACCAGCTCGCCCGAATCCTCCACCAGCTGCCGGGCCTTTTCCGTGTCATCCACGATCAGCCGCGCGTAGCCATGGCCTTCCGTGTCCGCCAGCGTCAGGCCATAGATGTTGATGCCGTGCTTGCCTAGGAACGTCGCCAGCGCGGACAGCGTCCCCTTCCGGTTGTCGATATACACCGTGAGCTGCGTGCCCTTGGAAAAGACGATTTTGGATCCGGCCATGCGGCACCTCCTAGAACGTCAGGCCGGCGCGCGCCAGACGGCGGCCCAATTCTTCCAGCACGCGCGCGTCATCCGTGCGACCGGCCGACTCGAAGGTCGCGCCGAAGCGCAAATAGGCGCCCGCGTCGTCCCACGGCACCGTCGAGATGCAGTGCTCCGTGATCAGATACTGCGACGCCTCCTCGGCGTTGGCGAACGTCCGTCCGCCCGCGGCGCCCTTCGGCGCCGACACGTAGAGGTAGAACGTCCCGCCCGGCATTTTCGCCTTGAATCCCGCGCCTTTCAGCACCTTCACCAGCCCGCGCAAGCGCTTCTGGTAGTGTGCGCGGATCTTCTCGGAAAGTTTCTGGTCGGCGATGCCCGCGCAGGCGGCCATTTGGATGGCCTTGAACTGGCCGCTGTCGATGTTGTCCTTCACCTCCGCCACCGCGGACACCACCCGTGCCGAACCGACCACGAACCCCAGCCGCCAACCGGTCATGTTGTAGCTCTTGCTCATCGAGTGCAGCTCGATCGCCGCCTCCTTGCCGCCGGGGCGCGACAAGATGGACAGCCGCTCGCGGCCGTAGATCAGCGTCGCATAGGCCGCGTCCTGCACAATCAAGATGTTGTGCCGCTGCGCAAACGCAATCAGCTCGTCGAAGAATTCCTCCGTTGCCGCCGTGCCCGTCGGGTTGTTCGGGTAGTTGACATAAAACAACTTCACCCGCGATAGGTCCGTCTGCTCCAGCGCCTTCAGGTCCGGGAAAAACCCGTTCTTCGCCAGCAACGGTACCGGGATGACCGTTCCGCCCAAATACTTCGAGTGCGTGGCCAGCACCGGATACCCCGGAATCGTCGCCAGCACCGCGTCGCCCGGATTCACGAAGCACAGCGGCAACATCGCCAGCGCCGGCTTCGAGCCGATCGTGTGGTTGATTTCCGTCGCCGGGTCCAGATCCGTCACGCCGAAGAAATCGGCCATGTACTTCGCCGCCGCCGCCTTGAATTCCGCGATGCCGTTGTCCGCGTAGCCGCGGTTGGCCGGATCATCCACCGCCTTCTTCAGCGCCTGGCGGATCGCCTTCGGGGCCATCTGGTCAGGCTCGCCCACGCCGAAATCCAGCATCTCCACGCCGGGATGGGCTTCCTTGGCCGCCCGTTTCGCCCGCTTGATCTTCTCGAATTTGTAGATGGCGGTACTTTGCCCGAATTGTGCCCCGCCGATCCGCTCCGCAAACAGTTTCTGGATGTCCATCGTGCTCCTCATGCCTTTCCGAAATCGCCCCGATTATTCACGAACCGCCCGGTTGTTCAACCGCTTTCTGCCTGCTCCGGCCATCGAGTGAATTTTAGCATTGTCTTCCCCCTCCCTTTTGTGGCATCAACTCCACCTTATTGTTCACTTTTTACCCGGACAGGAGCAACGGAATGAATGTTTTGCATGTGATCGCCAACCCTCGGCCCGCCGAGACGTCCTCTTCCAAGAAGCTGGCCTTCGAGTTTTTCGCGGCCCTCACGGAGAAGAATCCCGACGTCGTCGTCAACAACCTCGACCTCTACCAGAACAAACCCCCCTATGTGAGCATGGAGGCCCTCAACTACTTCTGGGGACCCGTCGCCAATCCCTCCTACATCCCCTCCAAGGCCGAGGAGGCCGCCGCGAACTTCTCCAACAACAACGCGCAGGCGCTGGTGGATGCGGATGTCCTTGTCTTGACAACGCCCGTCTGGCTCAACAGCATGCCGGCCATCCTGAAGGCTTGGCTCGACCAGGTCATCGTGCCGGGCAAGATGTTCACCTTCGGCGCCGAAGGGCTCGTCCCCACCCACCATCTCCGCACCGTCATCCTGCTGGTCTCCTCCGACCAAGTCTACAAGGAAGGCGACATCCGCGACGGCCTGACCCCCGCCATCCGAGCCATCTTCGCCTACATCGGCGTGGAAGACATCCAGATTGCCTGGGCGGACGGCCAGGACGCCTCGCGCCACATGGATTCCAACGAGCGCCGTGAAATGGCCATCGAGGCCGCCAAGGAAATCGCCGAAGACATCGCCGAAATGGCGTAAACTTGCGATCCCTCCGCTCCGCCGGCCACCGGCGGAGCTTTTTTTTGCCCCGTCAGTCCGGGAAGAGACCGGGGCACCCGGCGACCTTCCACCCGTGCGGGAATTCGCGGCATTGCTTCGGCCGAGCGGCGTAGATGCGGCAGCGGCCTTCGGCATCGAGGAATCCACAGGCGCCGCCGGGCGCCTCCTTCAGCGTCAATTGTGCGCGGTTACGCGCCAGCGAGGCGTGCCTTTCAATGAATTCCTTTTCGGCCATTCCCAATGCGGCGGCGGCCGCCGCGATGTCCGCCGTCTCCAGCAGGACCGAGCCGGGCCACCGGCAGCAGGAGCCGCAACGCTGGCAAACAAAGGAAAACATGGGGCGAAACGTCCGGGACAACCGAGGCCGCAGGCTACTGCATGTACATGCGTTCGCCGCCGGGGCCGATCATGATGGGATTCTTCTCGTCCTGAAGCTCGCAGGCGACGCTGATGTTCTTCATCCACGCCAGCTGGCGGGCATTCTGGAAAACCTTGTAGCTGTCCGGCCGAACAAAAAAGCAGATGAACTGGGTGGACCGGTCGATTTTCGCGACACGGGAGCCGAACCATTTGTCGTCCGTCTCCTCCGCGAAGTTCTTCAACTCATATCCCTCGGCCTCGGGAATCGGCAGCAGCATGTATTTGCCCATCAGCGCATAAGTGTAGTCCAACCGCTGGCCACCGACCTCCATGACGGTCTGGGCCGATTGCTTCAGGAACTCGGCTTCGTCGCCCGCCACCCGTTCCCGCAGCTCTTCGGTCTTGTCGTCGCACGCTTTCTTGATTTCCTCAAGCGAGATGTGGAACAACTGGTTCTTGCGGCACTCGAAGAAGACGGGGCTCTTGTCGTCCGAGGTCATTTCCTTCGGCGTGGCCACCAGCACGGTGATTTGCGAGGCGTCGATGCCCGTCAGCAAGATGATCAAGACCAGCACCCCCAGAATGCAGGTCATGAGGTCCGTGAAGGAGCTCAAATCCATTGCGGGTCCGGAAGCCATGGCCTAGGTCCCTTCTCCGCCGGCCGGGGCTTCGGCGGCGGCTTCGCCGACCGGCGCCGGGGCGGCTTCTCCGGCGGGGGCTCCCTCCGCCGGGGGAGGAGGAGGCGCGCCCACCACCATGATTTCTCGGCCGGCCTCCCACGGCTCGAAGCCCACGTCGATCCCGCGCTCGCGGATCACCTGGCGCAACTTGCGCTGGAAGACCGCGCTGCCGGGCCGCAGCAGCAAAATCACATAGCGGACATCCTTGATTTGCTCCGCCTGGTCCAAGAACTTCTCGAATTCGTTGCCCTCGAACATGAGGTCCCGCGCCTCGACCACGGTCCTTTCCGGATAGATGATGAGCCGGGTGGGTTCCACGTCGATGTAGATGGGATCCTGGCGCATGTTCTGGAACTTGGGCGGGATGAACGTGCCCGTCTCTTCTTCATAGACGGCTCCGGTGACCAGCGCACCGATCTTGATGTTCTCCGGATTGCTGATGATGGTCAAGATGTTGCTGACCAGCATGATCACCAGCACGCCAATCAACATCAGCACGATGTTCTGGAATCCAGAAGAGTCGAAATCGGCCATCTTCGCCATGGCTAGGGTCCCTCTGGGGCGGCGGCGGGCGTCTCGCCCGCGGGTGTGGGCGACGGCGCTTCAGGCGCGGGAGTTTCTCCGGACGGCGGGGCCGTCTCCGGCGCAAGGGCATCGATGTCCGTCGCCGTCTCCATGCGCATCTCCAAATTCTTCTTCTCGACGATATCCTTCATGCCGCTGGCCGCGCCGGTCAGCTTGGTTTCGCCTTCCGCATCGCCAAAGGCCACGGTCATGCTGGCCGGGAATTGACCCAGCCGGAGCCAGCCCACGGAGCGGTTTGCGCCGCTGGCCCCGTCAAATCCGGACACCAGCAGATTGCTGAGCTGCTCCTTTGTGACCGAGCCATCCATGCCCTCGATCTTGGCGTCCTCCATGAAGGAGGCTTCGTAGGTGACGTTGCCGCTGGCGGAGGTGGGCGACTTGACCACCAGCTTGGCCTTCTGCTCGCGCGGCCCCTGGAACAAGGTGAGATAGTAGTCCCCGTAGATGCCCGCGCCGAGAAAGGACAGGTTCACATGGATTCCATCCTCCACCTGGCTCATCCCGCAAACAACGATCGGCACGTGCAAGCCGCCCGGGGCGGAAGCGACCTTGGAGATGTTGGTGCCCGACAGTCGGTACACGCCCACGTCGCCATGGAACACGGGCTTGGTCTGCTCGACCTTGCCGCTCTTCCGTTTCGCCGAGAAGAAGCTCAGGCTGGGGCTGACCGCCGTTTCCGTCATCACCACCTTGCTGGGAAACAGCAGGAAAAACTCCACCTCCTCGATGGGGTCCTCTTCCGCGCCCTCCACCTCGATGGCCGCCCGCACCCGGCCGGCCACGACGGGCATCTTGCCGGCGATGTCGCTCAGGTTGAACTGCACCGAATGGGTTGAACCGTCCGGCATGATTTCTTCCGCCGCGCCCTTCAGGCGGTCGAAGAACGTATTCAGGAAGGCCGGGGCTTCCGAGGACACCCCGCCGCCCAGCATGCCATCGGCCGACCGGACGATCTGCCGCATCGCCGCCTCGTTGAATTTCATGGCCGGGCTGGGCGTGCATTCAAGCAGCCGGCCCGCCACGGGATCCGTCACCAGATAGCGCGCGTTGGCCCGATCCATTTCAATGTCGCCAATGGATTTCAATTCATCCGTCAACGTCTTCTGCTGTCCGGTGAAGGGATCCATCCGCACCAAGGACACCTTGCCGGGGGCCATCTGCAACCCCAGGACGAACGCTCCATCCGGGAAAATCGCCACGTTCAGCAGTTCGGCGCGCCCGGCGGCCTCCGGCGAACCGCCCAGCATGACGTGCCGATTCACCTCCCACCACGACAGCGACCCCTTGTTGCGGTCTCCCAGCAGCATCATGTCCTGCTTTTCCGAAAGGGCAAACGATCCAAAGTTGGCAAAGGGGCCGAAGTCGATGACCCACCAGTTCCCGTCCAACTCCCGCACGAGCGAGGATCCGAACTTCATGAAGTCGGACCCCACCTCGTCGGCGCCCACGACGAACAGGCGGCCGAACGGATCCACATACAGGTCGCGCCATTGGAACTCCTGGTCCAACCAGGGCACCGGCACGCCCTTGGCAACGGCGAGCTGCCCCTGCTCGTTGGGGCTGAATTCCAGGATGCGGCCATTGGGTTCCTGTTCCGCCACGAACAGCGTCCCGTTCGAAGAAATCGAAATCGCCCCCGGCTTCTGGAGCGCGGCGGACATCCATTTATCGAGCGGAACCTGGGCGGAAATGGCCCACTTGGGCAGATTGGAGGACACCGTCCAGCCGGCCGCCAACGCCGGTTCCGGCCGGCCGTTCTTCAGGACCAGGATCTTGCCGGTCCCTTTTTCCGACACATAGATTTCCCCTGTGGCCGGATGGACCGCCACCCCGGTCGGTTCCTGCAATCCCTCGGCCAGCACGCGGATGGAAAAAGCCTGCCCCTGCGCCCCTGCGGCCCACAGCAAGAAGGCCGTGCAAACCGCCGGGAACAACCAAACTCGGATTCCACTCCGCATGGCCGGCGCCTTCCGTTCGCCTCCCCTAGGAAACGACTTCCTCGTGCAGGGTGATCACCCGCGGCTTGCTCAGGCGGCGGCAGAATTCGTCGGTGGTCGAGAGATGCTCGCGCAACTGCGTGAAGGACTTTTGGAACTCCTCCGCCCCGGCGATGCCCGCCATGGCGCGCTCCAGCGCCTGTTCGACCTTGAGCAGTTCCTGGATCTTCGCGCCCAGGTCCATGATGGTGCCGATCTGTTGCTCCACAACCCCGGCGGCATTCGCCGCCTTCTGCAGGCTTTCGCCCAGCGTGGCCTGGATGCCGTCGGCGCTGCGCGCGTACCGGTCGGCCATTTCGGCCGCCCGCGCGTGGGCATGCTCCATGGCCTTGGCCAAAGATTGGACCTCCTCGTCGGTGGCCGTCTTTCGCACCGCCACATAGCGATCGGTCAATTCGTCGAACTGCTTCTTCAGCTCCAGCCCCGCCTTCTCGATCGAGACGGAGAAAACCTCCTCGTAGCGGTCCGGGTCGGGAATGTAGCGGCGGAAGGCGGCCTCGATCGAATCCTCGAGGTTCTCGATCACGACCGGCTGCTGCTCGGCCGAGGGCAGGCGCCGGACGAAATGCTCGTCCAGGTAGATGTCCACCTCGGCCATGAACGTCCCCTCGCGGCGCATGAGCGACGTCAAGGGAAACTGGATCAGCGTCACCAGCGTCAGCGCGAGGAACGTCGTGTCGAACGCGACGCCCAGGCTGATCGTCACCTGCGCGATGGCGCCTTTGATGGCCGACAGTTCCGCCGAGCCCGACAGGAAGTCGGCGAACCCGCCGACGGCCGCGCCCAGTCCTTGCACCGTTCCGATGAACCCCAAGATCGGGATGACCCACAACATGAGGCGCGCGATGGTGAACGACTGGTCCGACGAGGCGATGTCGCGCGAGTTTTCCGTGCCAATCCAGCCGCTCACACGGCCCAAATCCTTCGTGGCGATCCACAAACCCAAAGCCCGGTCCAACCGGCTCAGCAGGATGCTCGTCTTGTCTTCCCCCGAATCGCGGAGGCGTTTGCGGAGCTGCTGGATCTCCTCTTCGCTGTCCATGTTGACGCCCCGGATCTCAGCCGTGTCTTCGTTGATGTGCTTGATCTGGTACTTGAGCTTCCGGTTCTTCTGGAAGATGAAAAACACAATGACAAAGAAGCTGAGCAGTTCCAGCCACTGAATGGGACCGCGTTGATTCAGCAGTCCGTGGATATACCGGATCAACCCCGTATGGTGGGCCTTGTCCGCAAAATAGAAGGCGACGCACAGAAGGGTGGTGGCGATGATCGAGCCAATGATCTGGACCCAGAAGGGCACATCGGTGTTGGGACGGGAAGAAACCAGCCCCTCTTCCAGTTCTTCCACCTTCCCCTCGGCATCGGCATTTGCCTGTGCGCCACCGGGTTGCTCGACCACTTCGTCTTCTTTGTCCTTGGCCATATCTTGCACCTGCCCTTTACCTCGACACGTGGAGCCGACCCCATGGCCGGCAATTGCTTATGAAGATTTGCAAAAACAACGGCTTCCGTCGATAAGAAATTACCGCCATTTCCGCCCGGGAACCGAAACGGAATTCACTTCGTCTTCTCGCTGAAATCCGTTCCCGGGCGAAACCCTTCCGCCCATTCCGCCAAGCCGTAGGCCAGGTGCATCCACGGAATCATCGCCAGCAGCCAGAAGTCGCCTGTCCGCCGCGTCGTGGCGACCGTTTCCACGGCCACCGCCAGCGCCATCAGCACATACAGTCCCAGATCGGCCGCCAGCAGCCACCCCGCCCAAGGGAAAAATGGTGCCAGCGCCGCCAGTGCCGCCGTCCCCCCCACCCAGATTCCCGGCACCAGCGGCAAGGGATTGAACGACACCCCCCCCCGCAACAGCCGGATCCGCGTCGCCCCGTATCCCCACATCTGCCGCCAGAACCGCGCCAGCGACTGCCGCGGATAGTGCTTCACCCACGCCGCCGGCGCGAACACCAGCTTCCACCCCGCCTTTTCGGTGCGGAAGGCCGCGATCATCTCCTCGCCCGGATAGAAGTCCGCCGGAAATCCCCCCATCTGCGCGAACGCCTCCCGCCGATACGCCGCGTTGCAGCCAATGATCCGGTCCCAATCCACCGCGTAGGTCGCCGCCCGGTTCTGCTGGTACCGCTCCGCCACGTAGCCCGCCGCCCGCGACGACAGCGCCAAACCCGCCAGCCGTCCGATCCGGTTGATGTCGTCCGGAACCAGGCTCGGTCCGCTGGCCAACCCGACTTTTTCATCCGCGAACGGCTCCACAATGCGCTTGGGCCAATCCCCCGCCACCACCACGTCGTCGTCCAGGAACGCGATCAGCGGAGCCTTTGCCCCCGCCGCGCCCTCGTTTTTCTTGCGGCTCGAGTCGCCCGTCTCGAATTGGATGTCCAGATGGCGGATGTTCCCATGCTTCCCGCAAATCTCCCGCAGTCGCGCGGCCACGCCCGCATCCGGCACCCGCCCGGCCACGATCACCTCGATCCCTTCGAATCCTTCCGACGCCACCAGCGATTCCAGCGTACGGATCAGGATGTCCCTCCCCATCGTCGGAATCACCACCGACAGGAACGGAACCGGCTCGCCCGCCTCGCTCACGCCGCCTCCTCTTTCCGGCGGCGCGGCACCGCCAGCGCCACGGCGGCCCCCAGACCGGCCAAGAGCCCCGCGCCTTGCAACAGCGTCGGCAGCATGGGCGGCGCATACCACATGGCGACCTCGTGCGTCCGCGCCTCCTCCAGCGCGATCCCCTGGAACATGTAGTCCACCCGCAGCACCGGCTTGGGCTCGCCGTTGACCGTCGCCTTCCAGTTCGGATCGAATTTCTCCGCGACGCGGATCACGACCGGCCCGTGGTTTTTCACCGTGAACTCGTACCGCCCCGGCACCAACCGCGTGATGGCCACTTCCGGCGGAGGGCCCGGATCACCCAACGGTGGCGCCGACACCACGCTGCCCGGCGCCAGCAGCACGGAGGTGAACGGCATGAACGCCGGATCCGCCAGCGTCTTCAGCGCCTCCGCGTCCTCCACCACTCGCCATGATTGGACTGCCGCCACCCGCGGGGGAGTCTTCTTCATTTTCAGCACCACCTCCGGCGCATCCAGCGATGACTTGACACTGCGCGTCCCCACTCCGCCCCGTCCGTCGTCAAACGGCTGGTACGCCCACGCCAGCTCCAACTGCGAGGTCCACGCCGGATTCGCCAGCAATTGCTTGGCCACCGGCCCGTGCGCCAGCACGTGGCTCACCGCCGTCAGCTGCCACATCCGCACCGGATCCTTCACCGCATTCCAGAACGCCGTGTAATCCGCCGGTGGCCGCGGCAATTGCGTCACATTGACCGACGGAATTCCATGGTATGGAAATAGATACGTCAACCACAAATTGTAGAAACCATCCTGCCCCGCCATCGCCGTCCGGTTGGGACCGATCTCGCGCTTGAGGTAGCGAACCAGGTCGTTTTCCGCCACGTAGCCCGGCGGCATCGTCTGGATGTAGTGCGGCGCCAAAATCACCGCCGCGTCGAACACCACCACCAGCGCCGGCAGCCACGCCGCCCATGAATTTTTCCACACTGTGGAAAACTTTTTTCCA
>DMJA01000298.1 GCA_003451935.1 Verrucomicrobiota bacterium
GGAACTCCGGATATCGGTGATGGGCGCCACTTCGGCCTCGGCCAAGGCGGCAGCCTTCTTCAGCAAGGCGGCGTCCGGTTTCTTCACGCCCTTCAGCAGGCGCTCGACCTTCGGGCCGCGGATGGGCGTGGGGGCGACGGAACCGTAGGCCACGCGCCAGCCGCCCTTGGCATCCACGCGGACGGCCACGCTGGCCTGCGCGAGGTCTTCGCCCCGGTAGCGCTTGAGCTTGGCGAACGCGCCGGCGTGCTTGGCCACGGGGATGGAGATGCCCGTGACGATGCCGCCCTTGGGCAGCGCCGTGCGGCGCGGGCCGAGGAACCATTTCGTGGCCGGAAGGCTTTTCGCCCCTTGCCGCGTGTCCATGTGGATCGTCGCCTCATGCACCAGCAACGCCGGACCGCTGTCGCAACACGGCACCGCCGAGCAGATGTTGCCGGCCACCGTGGCGCGGTTGCGCACCCCGACGGAGGCCACCATGCCGGCGGCTTCCGCCAGAATCGGCGCATGCTTCCGCACCAAAGGCGATTCGATGATTTCCGCGAAGGTCGTGTTCGCGCCGATCCACAGCTTGCCGGCCTTGAGGCGGATGCCGCGCAAGTCGGCGAGGCCCTTGATATCCACCAGGAATCCGGGGCTGACGGCGCCATCGCGCAGCCACGCGACCAAGTCGGTGCCGCCGGCCAGCGGCACCGCGCCGGCCGCGGATTTGCGCGCCAAGAGGCCGAGCGCTTCTTTCAGGCTCGCCGGCTTGGCGTATTCGAATTCAACGGCAATGCTCATGGGGTTCCTCCATTGGGTTCCGGGCTGGCTTCCGTCTCGCCGGCGGACTCGATCAGGCGCTCGAGCTTGTCATCCCCGGGGAGGAAATCGTCCTCGTGGCGCAGCCCGACCAAGATCGTCTTGAACGTCCGCAGCAAAATCGAGATGTCCAGCAGGAAGCTCATGTTCTTGATGTAATACAGGTCGAATTGCAATTTGCGGGCGGCGGCCTCGAAGCTGGCCGCGTAGGGATAGCGGATCTGCGCCCACCCCGTCAGGCCGGGCGGGACCAGCTGCCGCTCGTCGTAGAACGGAATGAACGTGGCGAGCTTTTCGGTGAACTCCGGGCGTTCGGGGCGCGGGCCGACGAGGCTCATCTCGCCCTTCAGGACATTGATGAGCTGGGGGATTTCATCGATGCGCCATTTGCGGAGATAGTAGCCCACGGACGTCACGCGGACATCCCGGCTGGCGGACCAGACCGCGCCCTGCGCCTCCGCATCGGTCTGCATGGTGCGCAGCTTGAAGAGGACGTAGGGCTTGCCTCCCAGCCCCAGGCGCGTCTGGCGGTAGATCACGGGCCCGCGCGAGGTCAGCTTGATGAGCAGGGCGGCGAGCAGGATCAGGGGCGCGCCGAGCACCAGGCCGACCACGGACACGACGATGTCCGTCGCCCGCTTCACCTTCCGGATCTGCATGACGGAGCTGTTCAGCGCCACCGTCATCAGCCATTCGTCGTTGATGTGCGCCAGCGGGATTTCCTGCGCCAGCTCCTCCGACAGGGAAACGTAGTCCATGATTTCCACGCCCGAATAGCGCAGCGGACGCAGGCGCGACAGCAGTTCGTGGCTGCGCATCGGGGACACCGACAGAAGAAGCGTCGCGATGTCGTTCGTCTCGATCAGCCGGCCCAGGTCCTCGGCGCCGCCCAGGACGGGGGGATCCGGGGCATAGGCCGAGGCGGGAGCCGCGCCGCAAATGACCAGGCCGGCGACGCGGTAAAGGGACGACGGGTTGTCCTTCAGGAGCCGGAGCAAATCCGCAGCCCGGTTGGGATGGTCGCACAACAGCAGCGCCTGCTTGAGGAAAATGCCGCGCCGGACCAGCGCCATGAACAGCCGGCGCAAGACATAGGCCAGCCATAGGATCAGCACGGAAGAGATCGCCCAGATGCCGCGTCCCAAGGTCATCTGCGGGCGGGTATAGAGCACCAGGCCCGTGATGCCGGCGGCAAGGGCGGTCACGATCAGGGGCAGGAAATCGAAATCCACCCGGCGGCTCCGGGTCGGCGGCTCATACATGCCGCCGGCATAGAACACCACCATGAAGATCAATATGGCGCTGGAAAGGGAACCCCAGTTATCCGCGAGATATTCGAGGCCGACGTCGAATCCCAGGCGCAGGAAGACCGCCGCCAGCTGGGCCAGCAGAATGATCGACCAGTCGCCCAGCGTCAAAAACAGATGGCGGCTGGAAACCTGAAGCCCACGATGGAAAATGACAACCACGGCGATTCCTCATCCTCAACGATGGCCGGCCTCTCAGCCGGCCGGGCTCCCCGGTGCCGGAGGCGCGGCCGGGGATTCTTCTTCGTACCGATAGTCGTAGCCGTAATAATGGTAATAGCTGGATGCGCCGTAGTTGCCCATCCGGGCCAGGTCCAGGTTGTTCAGCACGCACCCCAGCAGATTGGCGCCGCGCGACAGCAACTGGCGGACGGAGGCGTGGACCAGCTTCCGCGAGGTCCGCCCGCTCCAGACCACCAGCAGGACGCCGTCGGTCTGCGATGCAATCACGGTGGATTCCGACACCGCAAGCACCGGAGGGGCATCCAAGATCACCAGGTCGTATTTCTCCGCGGCCTCGGCCAAAAATTCCTTCATTTCCCGGCGCAGGACCAATTCGGCGGGATTGTCGGGGAAGGCGCCGGTGCCAATCAGATCCAAGCCCTCCACCGAGGTATGCTGCACCACCTGGTCGAGGGTCGAATGGCCGGTCAGGATTTCCGTGAAGCCGCGCCCCGCCTGCAATCCGAAGAACCGGTGGACGCCCCCGCGATGCAAATCGGCGTCCACCACCAAAACCCGGTGGCCGGTCTGGGCGAAACTGGTGGCCAGATTCGCGCTGGTCGTCGTCTTGCCCTCTTTGGGGACCGAGGAGATGACGGTCAAGGTCTTGAAGGGCTTGCCGGACGGATTGAGCAGCAAGGCAGACCGGATGTTGCGATAGGCTTCGGCAAACCCGCTGGATGGATCCACGCTTCCAATCCAATAGCCGGCATCGCCCGCCTGCTTCCAGTGGGCGGTGGGAACCAATCCGAGAAACGGCGTGCCCAGGCTCCGCGCAACCTCTTCCGGATAGCGAATGGAGTCGTCCATGAACTCCAAGGCGAAAATCAAGCCGACGCCCAGCGCCAAGCCGATCAAGGCGGCCAAAAAGAGGCTTTGCAAATTCCGGGGCTTCAAGGGGCTGTTCGGGGCCAGGGCCCGTTCCAGGATGCGAACGGATTCCATCTCGATCCCGGCGGAAATGTCCACCTCCTGGAGGCGGTTGAAAATCAGGTCGTACAGCCCCTGCAACCGGGTCAGGTTGCGCTGCAACCCTTCGTATTCCTTCTGCTTGCGGTCGATTTCCAGCGCCTGTTCTTCCCATTCCTGCTCGACTTGGTGGGCGGACTTTTCCTTGATGTTCAGCGCCTCCAACTGGGAATAATACTGCTTCAGGGCGAACTGGATCTCCACCTTGATGGCATCCTCGTTCTGCTGCAGCTTCAGCAGCGTTTCCTGGATCAGCGGGTGCTCGTCCTTGTATTTTTTGCGGGAGGCGACCAGTTGCGCTTCCAGAATGGCGTTCTCCCGCTTCAACGTGTCCCAGTGCGGGGGCGCGACCACCCCGTGCTCGATCAGGCCTTCCGCCCCTTCCGCGGGCATGTCGCCGCCGGGGACGGCCGAGCCCGGAGACGCGACCGCAGGCGTGGGCAGGCCATATTCCAGCGTGGCCAGGACGACTTCGTCTGGCGCTTGCGCCAGCAGCGGCTGCTGGGCCTCCAGCAACATGCGTTGCGTGCGGTATTCGGCGGATTGCTTCGACAGCTGGGCCAGCAGGTTGGCCGCCACGTTGCCGCGCTCCCGAATCCCCACCACGCTGTTTTCGCGCACGAAGGCGAGGAGATCCCCTTCCATCTTGGCGATTTCCTCGGCCAACCGCTTGGCCTGCTGGGTGAGATTGACCACGGTATTCTGGGAGCTTCCGCTGCGCTCCTCCGATTTGTACTCAATATAGGCATCCGCAATGGCATTCGCGTAGTCCGCGCAAAAGGCGGGTTCGAGGCCCGTCACGCTGATGGTGAGGATGGCGGTCTCCCAAATTGGATTGACCGACAGGCCCCGGAACTTGTCGCCAAACTCCTGGGGGGCGAGCCCCATCTTGTCCTTCGCCCGCTGGATGACTTCGCGGCTCAGGATGATGCTGCGCTGGGTCTGGGCATAGTCGCCGAGGATTGTTTCCATGTCCCGTTGCTGCAGATTGGCCGGCAACCCGACGGACCGCGTCAATTGCAACTTGGTGGCGGCTTGGTATTCGGGCACCTGGCGGGCCATCATGACCAGCATGATCACGATGGAGGTCATGAAGCACAGCAGCAGCAGCCACAGGCGCTTGGCAATGATGTAGAAATATTTCCGGATGTCCCAGCCCTTCCCGGCGGCGGAGAAGACCTCGGATTCCGAGGAAGGCGGCGGAGGCATCGAGTCCGGTCGTTGGATCATGTCGCGCATGTCAAAGCCCCAGCAATCCTTTTTCAGGCACAATAATCACATCGCCATCCTGAAGGGGGACATCCTCTTCGAACGACCCCTCCTTCAGGATGCGGCCGATATCCACCAGCATGGTTTTCTTGCTTCCGTCCGGCGTCGTCCGCTGAATCTGGACCTTGCCGGGATTGGCGAACTGAGTCATCCCGCCATGCTCCAAAATCAGCCGGGCCACCGTTGAATTGGGTCCGGGGGTCAGCGATACGGCCCCGGCCTTGTTGACCTCACCCAGCAAAAAAACCTGCGCGCGGACCAGATTGCGGACCGACGGCACGAAGAAAATGTCACCCTTCTGCAGCGGCTGATTCACGCTCATGTCCGCCGCGCTGAACAACCGGCTGAGGTCCAGCGGAACCACGGCATACTCGCCACTGGAACGCGGGCGCAGGATGCGGGCCCCGCCCCAGTCCGCAAACTCGCCCAGCCCCCCGACCAGGGACACCGCCTTGATGACATCCAAACCTTCCGTGTACGGGTGGAATCCCGGCGTTTTCACCTCGCCCAGCGCCAGGAATTCGTTGCGGCCCTCTTCCTCGCCGCGGGAGGGAACGACGACGATGTCGCGCGGACGCAAATATTGGTCTTTCGAGAAGTCCATCGTGTCCAGCATCGCCTGGACATTCACTTCGATACTCTGCCGCTCCATGCTCCCGCCCGGAACCCATCGCAGGATGCGAACGCGGTCCCCCGCCGCCGTGGCGGCCAGGCCCCCGCTTCGGGAAATGGCTTCGACCAGCGTCAGGATCGAATCCCCCCGGAACGGCAAATTGCCGGGACTCCGGACGGCACCCGTCACCAGCACATCGCCTTCCACGAAATTGGCGATGGAGATGGCGACGTTCGCCTCCTTGAAATACTTCTCCTCCAGCACCGATTCCAGCTTGCGCGACGCCTCGTCGGAGGTCAGTTCGGCAATCACGATCCGGCCCGCGAATCCAAAATCGATCGATCCATCCCCGGCCACGGCATACACCTTGGACATATCC
>DMJA01000280.1 GCA_003451935.1 Verrucomicrobiota bacterium
CCGCTGGGGTTCGACCCCCGATGGGCGCCGCAAAGCGGCGGTTGTAGCGGCTTGCCTGCCCACTTCGCGGCCTTTGGCGCTCGTTCCTCGCACGCGTCCGCGAGCGGGCCGACCGCGCCGCGTTATTTTATAATTATTTTCCGAACCCCCCTTGACTCCCTCCCACCCCCGGCTGTAATATTATCGCATAAGATAAACTTATGAGATAAGGAGTCCGCTATGTATTTGGATGTTGCTTCTCTTTCCACGCGGGGCCAGTTCGTTATTCCCAGCCGTTTCCGCGAGGTCTTGAAACTCACTACCGGCTCGAAAATAGCGATTGTGTGCGACGGCAAACACCTGCTCTTGAAGCCGATTTCCCGCCCGGACACGAAGGCATTCAAAGCCCTCATTGATGGCATGGATCAATGGGAGAAGAAAGCCGCCGCGAAGAAAGCGAAAGGGGGCCGCAAATGAAATACTTCCTGTATGCACGGAAGTCCACCGACGAGGACGACAAGCAACTGCTTTCCATCGAGGCGCAGCTTGAAGAGTTGCGCGAACACGCGGCACGGGAAAAATTGGAAGTGGTCCGCGAGTTCGTCGAGAAGCG
This sequence comes from Verrucomicrobiota bacterium, assembly GCA_003451935.1. GTDB lineage: Bacteria > Verrucomicrobiota > Kiritimatiellia > CAIQIC01 > Lenti-01 > Lenti-01. Next base: position 593 of record DMJA01000280.1, read on the forward strand.
TACGGCGAAGGAGCCCGGAAGGCCAGTCTTCAATGATATGATTCGACGGGTGGAAAAGGGCGAGGCCGACGCCCTGCTGGCGTGGCATCCCGACCGCCTCGCGCGGAACAGCGTGGACGGCGGGCGGGTCATCTGGCTGGTGGATACGGGCAAACTGATGGCCTTGAAGTTCCCGTCTTTCTGGTTCGAGAACACGCCGCAAGGGAAGTTCATGCTCTCCATCGCGTTCGGGCAGAGCAAGTACTATGTGGACAACCTCAGCGAGAATGTGCAGCGCGGGCTGCGGCAGAAGCTGCGCATGGGCGTCTATCCGGGGCGTGCGCCCATCGGCTACGCGAACGAGCCGCGCCTGCGCACCATCGTGATCGACGAGGCGACGGCCCCGCTGGTCAAGAAGCTGTTCGAGACCTACGCGAGCGGCGAAACGAGTTATCAGGCCATCTCGGACATGGCGAACCGGATGGGCTTGCTGACTTGCCGGAGCCACTCTATCCGCAAGTCCTGGATGCGGTGCCTGCTGTCGAATCCGTTTTATATCGGCATGATGCGGTACAAGGGCGAACTCTACGAAGGGAAGCACGAGCCGCTGGTTTCCCGCGACTTGTTCGAGCGCGTGCAGAAGATGCTCAATCAGCGAGGCCGGACGCAGGAGAGACCGCGCGAGGGCGATCCGTGCTTTTTCACGGGCATGATCAAATGCGGCTCGTGCGGGAGCGGTGTCACGGCGCAACGGCAGAAGGGGCACCATTATTACAACTGCACGCGGCACCACGGGCCTTGCGAGTTGAAAAAGTACATCCGCGAGGAATCGCTATCCTTGGAAATCCACGCCGCCTTGTCCTATCGCACCTTGCCGGGCGAGGTGGCCGACTGGATTCTGGCCCAGGTTGACCAGTGGCAGGCCGAGGAAGCGCACCGTTCCGAGGGGTTGGCGACACAGCACGCGGCGCGGGTTGACGACATCCAAACGCGGCTGAATCGGCTGCTGGATGTGTACCTCGAAGGCACGGTGGACAAGGAGGAATACACGGCGCGGAAGGAAGCCTTTATCCGCGAGAAGGCTTCCTTGTCCGCCGACCTCGCCCAAATCAGGACCAACGGCGCAGGCTGGATTGAACCTTTGCGTGCCTTCGTTACCGACTGCAAAGAAATGGGTTCCGATTTGGCCGAGGCCGACGCGGAGGAATTGGCCCGTTTTGCGAAAAAGTCGGTATTGAACCTAAACATTGTGAAGCCGATCCGAGGCCGTAAGGACGGGAAACCCGTAGCCATCGGGGGTCGAACCCCAGCGGATTTGACCTGCGCCCGTCTGCCGCCCGGTGGACCCGAGCCCGAGGGCCGGGGCGGCGGCCTTGCCGCACGCCCCGCGCAAGTCCGGACGCGCACAGATCCCGTTCCACAGGCCTTTTCGGAAGGGGCGACCTTCGATCCGTCCGCCGATCCCGCACAAATCGCCGCCTCGTTTGGGGCCGAGGGATGCCCGTCCGCGTTTGTGTTTCAGGTGTCCGAGCGCGAGCCCGCCCTGCGGGTGGAATACCCCGCGCCGCTCAATGCTGTCGCGGCATTTTCTGCGCTGTCCCCCGCGCAAAAACAGGATCGTACTATATGGTGGGCGTTACTGGAGTTGAACCAGTGACCTCGTGCATGTGAGGCATCCAGCCAAAAAGCCCCTTTCAACTGGATAGAAGGCACTTGCGCCGAATCCTTAAAAAAGTGTTGCCACGGTGTTGACACCTTCGGCCATTAGGCGTAGCTTGGCAACCGTAGGCAAAGAGAGGACAAGCAAGCCGTGAAAAAAGCCAAGCCAAAGCCCCTAGACCGCGCCGCCCGCAGTCGCCGGAAATACCACACCGACGAATACCGGGAATGGAAACTCCGCTACATCATTCCCAAGCCGGGGGACAGGCACACAACCCCGTACTGGCTGGCGGACAACTGCGACAAACACAACCGCAAGCGGCTGGCGGCGGACACTCGGGCCGATGTTGCCAAGCGCGTTGACGATGAGATTGCCGAATCGGAAAAGCATGGAACCGCCCACAAGCTGGATGATGACCTCCGGGAAGCGGCGTTGCGGGCCGTCAAGGTTTCCAATGGGAGGGCATCGCTGGATGAGATTGTGAAGTTTTGGGCGGAACGCCACCCCACGGACGGCAACAAGATCGGACTGGGGGCGATGGTGTCTCAATTCCTGGCGATGCGGGAGGAAATCGGAAACCGCCCGGAAACCATCCGCGAGATTAAACGCAAGCTGACCCGGTTCAAGGANNCCGTGGGCGAGAAAACGCCGATTGCCGCCATTTGGGAAGATGATGTTTCTCGGTTCATGGTGGGGCAAGCCGGGAGCGCGGTATCCCGCCGGGCGTGGAAAAAGGTGTTGGTTTCGTTTTTCCGGTGGTGCGTCGAAAAGGGCGCGATGAAAACCAATCCCGCCCAAAGCATCGTTGTGCCCAAGACAATCAAAAAGCCCCCGGCGACATGGACGGCGGGGGAGGTGGAATCCTTCATGCGGATTGCCGAGACACAAGCCCCGGAGATGGTGGCGGGCTTTGCCGTCCTATGGTGGGCCGGGTTGCGCCCAACCGAATTGTGCGGGCAGTACGGGCTGGAGGATGCCCGGATAAAGGATGCAAAGGATAAATTGAAACAGGCGCGGACAAACTACGATGCCGAAAAGATGCGGCTGGGGCTTGTCAAAAAACGCGGCGCGGATACCGCCAAGCAAGCGGAGAACCGGGCGAAACTGGAAGCATCCCAAGAGGCGCAAGCGTTGACGGCGGCGCTAGACCACTTGGCAAAGATGCAGGAGCGGCACGGCGGGGAGGCATGGCCGGGCTTGCAATGGGCGGATGTTTGCCTAGATGACCCGGAGGAAAGGTTTATCAGCGTCCGGGCCGAAACATCAAAAGTGCAAGAGCCCCGCCATGTTGAAATCCTCCCCAACTTGGAAATCTGGTTGCGGAAATATCGCAAGATCGGCGGGCCGATGGTGGCGAACCCTACGGCATTCCGACGGGCGCGGGAGAAGATTGTGGAGGCGATGAAGGGGGCCGGGTGGAGCCCGGATGTGTGCCGCCATAGTTTCGCGTCCTACTTTTACAAGGCGCACGGCGACAGGGACAGGCTTGCGGCGATGATGGGGCATTCCGCCATGAGCCGGGAGATAGAGAAACACTACAAGGATGCGACGGTGAGCCGGGCCGATGCGGAACGATATTGGCAGATAGTGCCCGACAGCGAAGCGGCAACTAAAACGGAAACGCGCAAGGCGCGGAAAGGGGCTTGAAGATGAGAACCATATTGGAATACATGGGCAGACCACACCCCGTTATGAATTGCCAATTCAAGGCAAGCATCTATCCGCCGTTGCCGGATAAGGATGCCCCCGATTATTCAGATAAATGCCGGGAGTGGGAAAAGAATCCCCGGCTGCTTGTCGAATTGGAAATTGCGTTTCCACGCTATTATTGGCGGGCGAAGTATTTTCAAGAAGGGAAAGAGCCGTTTTTCATTACGGATTGTCCGGTGAAGGGGAACGCGGTTCAACTGAAGGATTGCGCGTTTCTGAATAATGTGGATTTGAAGTTGCCCGGCGGGGCCGTGATTCGGGGCTTTCCCCACGATGATATGCCCGCCGAATTGATACGAAAGCACACCGCGATATTGGAGCAGGAAGGATTGTTTGCAAGAGAGGATTCCGAGATAAAAGCGGAGATTGCAAGAATGCGCCGCGACTTGGAGGAAGGCGTGGACAGGATTGCAAAGGCCGCGCACGACGCAACGCTCCCGCCCGGCAAGCGCAAGTGGTGGCAGAATCTATGGGCCTCGTTTAAGACATGCCCGGACAGCATGAAAGAAGGCGAAAAGTGGGAGGCCGTGGCGCGGAAGGTGTTGACGGGTGTTTGGGAAAACGCAAGCAACCTAA
>DMJA01000136.1 GCA_003451935.1 Verrucomicrobiota bacterium
GTTGTTGACCAGCACATCGATGCGTCCGAAATCGGCGGCGACCCGGGCCACAGCCTCCCCCACGGCGGCGCCGTTGGCGACATCCATGGGGTAGCATTCCGCACGGCGGCCCAACGCCTTCACCTTGGCGGCGGTGTCTTCCAGCCATTCAACCTTGACGTCGCACAAGGCCAAATCGGCCCCATCGGCGGCCAGTTGCAGGGCAATGGCCTGCCCGATGCCGCGGGCGGCACCGGTCACCAGGGCGATTTTGTTTTCCAAAGGCTTCATGGGTTTGGATTCCTAGGGTCAGTTCATGAGTTTGGCGGCCTCTTGGGCCCCCGCCAAGTCAAAAATGCTGGTCACGGACGATTCGGGGACAATCCGCTTGGCCAGTCCACCCAAAACGGTTCCCGGGCCGCACTCGAATCCGGCGGTCATTCCGGTGCCGGCCATGTCGGCGAAGCAATCCGTCCAGCGCACGGAGGAAACGACCTGCGAAACCATCAAGCGTCGGATTTCGTCGGGCGTGGTATGTGGCCGGCCCGTCACGTTCGACCAGACCGGGCACTTCGGCGCATGGAAATCGACGGCTTGCAGGAAATCGGACAGCCTGTCCGCAGCCGGCTGCATCAAGGAGGAATGGAAGGCCCCGGCGACGGTCAGCCGCAAAGCGCGCTTGGCGCCGGCGGCCTTGGCGGCGGCCTCCCCTGCCGCAAGGCGGTCGGCATGGCCCGACAGCACCGTCTGCACCGGCGAGTTCAAATTGGCGATTTCGAGGCCGCTGGCCTTGGCCACTTCCTGCACCTTGTCCAAGGTCAGGCCGATGAGGGTCAGCATGCCGCCGGGCGTGGCCTCGCAAGCCTCCTGCATGAACTGTCCGCGGGCGCGCAACACGCGGACGGCATCTTCGAACGAGATCACGCCCGCCTCGTGCAGGGCGGCCCATTCGCCGCTGCTCAGGCCGGCTGCACCGGCCACGCGCAGGGCGCCGCCGGCGAAATGCGCCAGCGCCGTTCGCGCGGCCACGCTCACCACGAAGATCGCCGGCTGCGTATGGCACGATTTCGTCAGCTCCTCGATCGGGCCCTCGGTGCACAGCTTCAGCAGATCGAGGCCCAGGATGTCGCCTGCCCGGGAAAAAAGCGCACGGCATTCCTCCAGCCCTTCGGCCAGTTCGCGGCCCATTCCGACCGCCTGGGCACCCTGTCCCGGAAACAACAGCATCTGGCTCATAGCCACTCCACCACGGTCCCGCCCCACGACAGACCGCCGCCGAAGGCCACCATCAGAATCTTGCTGCCGCTCTGGATCTTTCCGGCCGCGACGGCCTCGGAGAGCGCGATGGGAATCGACGCGGCGGAGGTATTTCCATAGCGGTCCAGATTGAGGAACACGCGCTCCATGACCCCCTCGCCCAAGCGCTTGGCCACCGCCTCGACGATGCGCATGTTGGCCTGGTGGGGAACGATGCAATCGATGTCGGCCACCGTCAGGCCCGCCCGCGCAATGGCTTCCTCGGCCGCCTGCAGCATGGTGTTGACCGCAATCTTAAAGGTCTCGCGCCCCGACATGTGGATGCAATGCAAATGGTCCCGGATGGTTTCCTCCGACGCGGGCAACTTGCAGCCGCCGGCGGGAATGGACAGGAAGTCCGCCAAGTCGCCATTGACGCCCAGCAGGCTCGATCGGATGCCCGGCCGTTCGGAGGCCTTCAGGACCACGGCGCCGGCGCCATCGCCGAACAAGACACAGGTGTTGCGGCTCGTCCAGTCCGTCACGGCGCTGAGCTTCTCGGCGCCGACCACGAGGGCGTTCCGGATGCGGCCGGATTCGATGGCGGCCGCAGCGGTGTCCAGCGCCATGAGGAACCCGGCACAGGCGGAGGAGAGGTCGAATCCATAGGCGCGCTTGGCGCCGAGCGAGGCCTGGATCAGGCAGGCCGTGCTTGGGAAAATCATGTCGGGCGTGCAGGTGGCGACATAGATGGCCTCCACCTCTTCCGGCGCGACGCCGGCGCTTTCAAGCGCGCGACGCGCCGCGGCGGTTCCCATGCCGGAGGTGAACTCGTTTTCGGCGGCGATGCGCCGTTCGCGGATGCCCGTGCGGGTGCGGATCCACTCGTCGCTGGTATCCACCATCTTCTCGAGATCGGCGTTGGTCAGCACTTTTTCGGGCGCGTAGTGGCCCGCGCCAGCGATGGCGGCATAGATTTTGGGGTTCATGTCGCGGTTCTTTCGGAAAGGACGCACTTCCGCATGCCCTCCAGGATGGACTCGTTCACGCGGAGCTGGACCGCGCGGGCCGCCTGGAGGATGCCGTTCTTCGCGGCAATCTTGTCGGAACTGCCGTGGCCGATGATGCAAATGCCATTGACGCCCAGCAAGGGCGCGCCGCCATAGGTTTTCTGGCTGGTTTTCTTCTTCAACGCGCGCAGGCCGCCGCTCAGCAGCAAGGCGCCGAGCAGGCGGATGGGATTCCGCGTCAACTCGTGCTTGAGCCACCGGCCGATGGCATGGGCCACGCTTTCGCTGGTCTTGAGGATCACGTTGCCCGTGAATCCGTCGCAGACGACCACGTCCACCTTGCCCTCGAAGAGGTCGTGCCCCTCCACGTTGCCGATGAAATGGACCGGCGCCTTCTCAAGCAGATCGAAGGTCTCCTTGCTCAAGGCGTTGCCCTTGGCCTCCTCGGTGCCGACACTCATGAGCCCCACTTGGGGCTCGGCCCGGCCGATCACCTTTTGGGAATAGGCCGATCCCATGATGGCGAACTGCATCAGGATTTCCGGCGTGCAATCGGTGGTGGCCCCGCCGTCGATCACCAGCACGGGCTTGTCGGCGGGGGTGGGCATGGCGACGGCGATGCCCGGACGGCGGATGCCCTCCAACGTGCGCATCTTCAGCGTGGCGGCGGCCACGGCCGCCCCCGTGCTGCCGGCGGCGAACACGGCGTCGGCCTGCCCGTTCTTGACGAGGTCCATTGCGCGGTTGATGGAGGAATCCTTCTTGCGGCGGACGGAGGAGGCGGGCGATTCACCCATGCCAATCACTTCCGACGCATGCCGGATCTCGACGCGCCCGGGATTCCCGCCGCAGCGCGCGATCTCCGCCTGGATGGCCGGTTCGTTTCCGACCAGATACAGGCAGTCGATGTCGGCGCACTCCTTGACGGCAAGCAGGGCTCCTTCGACGATGGCTTGGGGGGCGAAATCCCCCCCCATGGCATCCACGGCGATTCGCATGGCGTTCAGCGACCTCCCGCCGGAGCGGGGCGGACCGGGATCAGTCCTGCGTTTCCTGGATCACGACCTGGCGGCCGTTGTACTTGCCGCACGAAGGGCACACGCGGTGCGGCTGGCGCGGGGCGCCGCATTCCGGGCACGCTTGTTTGCTGGCCTGCGGGATCTTGCTGGCCCATGCGGCCTTGCGCATGCGCAGGCGGCTCTTCGACACTTTTCTTTTCGGGACTGCCATGTTCGTTCTCCTAGGTCTTTTTCTTCTCGCCCCGGCCGGTTCCGCCTTTCGGCGCCCGGGGGCCGGGGGTTGCGCTCCATCCATCCAACCCGGACCACGGCGACGGCGCCCCTTCCGGGGGGACGCAGGCGCAGGGGCCCTCGTTCAAATCCTGGCCGCACTGGGCACACAGCCCCTTGCAACCATCGTGGCAGAGGGGAAATCCGGGGATTTCCAGCAACAGGTCCTCTCGCACATCGGCCGAGACATCCAGGCTTTCCGGATTCTCGGCCCATTCGTAAGCGTGCAAGAATGACGAAACCCGGACCGTTGTCGAGAAAAATTGCGCGCACCGGGAGCAACGGAGCGTCAGGGGCGCCTCGACCTGTCCGCGAACGACGAGTTCGCCCCCCGCCCGCTCCACCGTCAATTCATACTGGATGGGACCGGCAGCCTGCGCCACCGGGTCGTGCTCAAGCTCCAGCAGTTCGCCGGGCTCCTCGCCCGAGACGGAATAGCCGTTCTCGCCGATCTGGGTGGTTTCAATGCGTATCACGGAAAATCCTCGTCCAATGGGGGTCCGGGCGCGGACGGCCCGGGGGCATCGTTGGCCTATTGAGGGGCCAATTTCTTTTTCAGCGCCGCCGCCACCGGCGACGGAACAAACTGGTCGACATCGCCCCCCAGCGCGGCGATCTCCCGCACCATGCTGGAGCTGACGTAGCTGAAATCCTCGTTCGGCATCAGGAACATCGTCTCGATGTCCGGCGCCAGCTTGCGATTGGTCAGCGCCATCTGGAACTCGTATTCGAAATCGGAGAACGCCCGCAGCCCGCGGATCAACGTATGGATGCCCTGCTGCCGCGCCCAGTTCACCAGCAGGCCGGAAAACGGGACCACTTCGACGTTCTCCAAGCCGGCCACGCTGCTGCGCGCCAGGGCCAGGCGCTCTTCGATGCTGAACAGCAGCGTCTTGCGCGGGTCCTCGGCCACCGCCAGCGTCAGGTGCTCAAACACGTGCGCCGCGCGAGCGGCCACGTCCAGATGGCCATAGGTCATCGGGTCGAAGGTTCCGGCATAGACCGCCTTGCTCATGGTCCGTCCTCCTCGTCATCCCCTTCCACCGCGGCCTCCAGCCCCTCCACCGGCGGCAGGTGCGCCAGGAAGCGGCGGAAGAAGAACGGGGAGATGAACGCAAACCAGATGCCATAGGCGAAAATCAGCATGGCGGAATAGATCGCCACGGACGGGATGAACAGCAAAACGATGGACACCATGAATGGAATCAGCACCTTCGGGTTCTTCGTGGGCTTGGAATAGCGGATGTGCGACACCTGCAGGGCCAGCATCGCCAGCACCGCCACCCAGAACCCGGACGCCAGCGGGCCATCCCGCAAGGACAGGTTCAGTTCCAGCGCCGACGGGCTCTCCAGCGCGATCAGATAGGCGGCCACGAATCCCGCCGCCGTGGTGATCGGCAGGCCCAGATAGCCCCGCTGGCCGCGGTACGGATCCACCACGCGGAAGCGCGACAGCCGCGCGGCGCCCGACATCACATAGAGGAAGGCCAGCGCCAGGCCCAGGGCCGGCACCGTCTGCAACCCGCCCGGATAGAAATACAGCAGCACCGCCGGCGCGATGCCGAAGCTCGTGATGTCCACGAACGTGTCCAATTCCGCCCCGAAGACCGTCTGCCCATGAAGCAGCCGCGCCAGCGTCCCGTCCAGCCCGTCCAAAATCAGCGACACCAGGATCAGCTGGGCGGACAGCAGGGGATTCCCCTTCCCCGCCGCGAGGATGCTCCCCACGCCCGCGCACAGCGCCGCAAAGGTGCAGGCGCAGGGAATGAATTTTCGCAGTCCCGCCGACATCACGCGCCGCCCTTCTTCAGCCGCGCCATCACCGTCACGCCCGCCACCATCGGGTCGCCGCGCTTCACCGTCGCCTCGACCTCCGCCGCCGGGAAATACACATCCATCCGCGACCCGAACTTCATCATGCCCAGCCGCTGGCCCTTTTCGACGCGCTGCCCCGGCTCCAGCCAATAGACCACGCGCCGCACCACCGGCCCCACGATCTGCCGAGCCAGGCACCGCGTCTGCTCGCCTTCGATCAGGATCGAGCTGTGCTCGTTGTATTCCGACGACCGCGCATCCATCGTGAACAGGTGCCGCCCCGGCGTATAGCCCGCCTCCTTCACGACCCCGGACATCGGGACGCGGTTCACATGCACGTTGAACGGGTTCAAAAACACGCTGATCCGCACCGCCGGGCATTTCAGGAAGCGCGGCTCGTCGATGAACTCCACCGACCGCACCACGCCTTCCGCGCCCGAGACGAACTCGTCCGGCCCGCAAACCGGCGTCCGCTCCGGATCCCGGAAGAAATACAGCATGAACAGGCAGCCCACGAGGCCCAATCCATACAAAATCCAAGCCACCCACAGGGCCGCCGGGGCGTAGGTGGTGACGATCATGGCTGCCACGGCGCACACCACGGGGATGCCGACGATCAGCGGATATCCATCTTTCACGATTTTTGTCATTAGAAAGCGCACATTACCTTCCACACCCCCTCGCCTGCAAATTCTTTTTCCCCGGCCTTCCTGACAGGAATGGCTCTTCTGTTGCCTCCGGCCTGCCCCTCATGGCATAGTCGGCCCCATGCAAATCGCCTTCTGGAAAATGCACGGCGCCGGCAATGACTTCATCCTCATCGATGACCGCGCCCGGTCTTTCCCGGACGCCGACACCGCCTTCATCACCCGTCTCTGCGATCGCCGGCGGGGCATCGGCTCCGAAGGCCTGCTCCTCATCCAGCCCGCCGCCGCCGCCGATTTCCGCATGCGCTTCTTCAACCCCGACGGCACCGAGGCCGACCTATGCGGCAACGGGGCGCGCTGCATCGCCCGCCTCGCCCATGAGCTCGGGGCCGCCCCCGCCGACATGCGCATCGAAACCGCCGCCGGCCCCGTCCGCGCCGAGATCCTCTCCCCCCTCGTCCGCCTGCACCTGCCCCCCCCCAAGGATTGGCGGCTGAATCTTTCCATTGTGTGGAAAACCCGTGAAACGCCCCTCCACTTTGTGAATAGCGGCGTGCCCCATGCCGTCTGCGTCGTGGAGGATCTCGCGGCCGTGGAGGCCGCCGATCTGGGCTCCTTCATCCGCCACCACGCCCTTTTCGCCCCCGCTGGAACCAACGCCGATTTCATCCAGGTCACTGGCCCCGATTCCCTCGCCATCCGCACCTACGAACGCGGCGTCGAGGCCGAAACCCTCGCCTGCGGCACCGGCATCGCCGCCGCCGCGCTCGTTGCCGAAAAAATCGGGCTTGTCCGCGCGCCCGTGCGCGTGAAAACCGCAGGGGGCGACACCCTGGAAGTCTCGATCTCCCCCCTCGCCCTCACCGGCCCCGCCGAACATTCCTTCCGGGGCGAAGTCGCCTACCGGTAATAGAATCCCGCCAGCCCCTGCGCCTCGCCCCACGTCACCTGCTCGCTCGCGATATATCTCCC
>DMJA01000014.1 GCA_003451935.1 Verrucomicrobiota bacterium
CCTCTTCGGCCTTCCGGGCTTCGATAGCCAGCCGCTTGGCTTCGATCCGTGCCTGCTTCTCGGCCAATTTCTTTTGGGCGGCGGCTTCGGCAGCGGCTTTCTTCTCGGCCCGCTCGCGGTTTCGATTCTCGATGGCTTCCTGCTTCTTCAGGCGGGCCAACTCCGCCTTGGTGGGCTCCACGCTCACCATCGGCACGATCTCGGGCTGCGATCCCGCCAGCGGCACCACCAGCATGCTGCTGGGCGGAGCGACCGCCGGTTCTTCCCCCTCTGCGGGCAGAATCAATTCCGCGGTTTCAGGATTGGCAGGAATCTCCCCTTCCGGGGACGCAACAGAAGCAATTTCCTCGGCGGCGGCCGGCTTCGGGGATGTTTCCTCGGCTTTGGCCTTTTTCTTCTTCTTCGCCTTGGCCTTCTTCTTCGGTTTTTCCTCGTCCGTTGCCGCGGCCACTGCGGTTTCCTCGGCCGGTTGGACCGGTGCGGCTTCTTCCACGGCCACGGGCTCGTCGGGAGCCGCCGTCAGCATCTCCGCGATCGCCGCCTCAATGCCTTCTTCGGCAGGCGGCTCTTCGGGCATGGGGGCCGGTTCTGCCGTGGCGGTTTCCTCGATCACGGCGGCCGCCGGCTCTTCGATCTTGGCCTCCGGTGCGGGCGGCTCGACAGGGGCCGGCTCTTCCGGAGCGGGTTCTTCGATCACAGCGGCCGCAAGCTCTTCCACCTTGGCTTCCGGTGCGGGCGGCTCGACGGGGGCGACCGGCGCGCTTTCTTCCACCACGGCCGCGACCTCCACCGGCACCGTCTCCTCGGTCGTCTCAGGAGCCGCAGGTTCGGGCTGCGCCGGAATTTCCGCGGCCGCCTTTTGCGATTCATCCAGGACGGCCTGCTTTTGAAGCAAGGCCAACACCGAGCCGATCATCATTTCCTCGGCGGTCTTGTTCTGCGCCTTCAGCTCCCCTTGCAGGGCGTCGGCCACGATATGCTCGGCGATGCGCTGGCCTCCATCGGTTTGCGCCTCGATGAGCTGGGCGACGGTCATATTGCTTTCCTTCGCCAGCTGGATCAGGCTGTTCTGGGCTTCCAGCAGCAAGGCTTGCATGGCGGTGTCGGAGACATCGGTGCGGGGGGGGGGGCCCTCCGCCGGAGGATTGAGCATGTCCGTCCACTTCTCGTTCATGTCCTCGGCGGTCTGAATGCGGTAGCACGCGTCCACGATGATGTAGTAGCGGCGCGAAATCTGGTCCACGGTTCCCGCAAACGAATAGGTGTCGCCCACCTTCAGGGTCTGGAATTTCAGCGCCAGATCCTCCAGGACCCAGGCCGTGCCGGCGGTCTTCAATTTCATCGGCAAATAGTTTTTACGATTGAGGCGCTGCGGCCGGCCGGACGGCGGCGATTCCAGCACATCGGAAAACAGGATGGCGCGCGCCCAGGCGCTCTGCGGACTGGTCACCAGGGATTGGGCCTCGACCTTCGCGTAGGAGTCCGGCGAGAGGGAGGATCCGGCCGCCCAGGCCAAGGCTCCCGCCAGTATCCCTGCCGCGATCGCCAAGCCTAGTTTGATTTGCTTCATGTTCAAGGCACCTTTTCCAAAATTATCGGTTTCTTTTATAACGGACCGGGGGGGCAAGGCAAGCCTATCCTTGGTCCTTTTCAGCCGCTTCCAGGCGGGGTCTTTTTCTGCCGGGAGACCTTCCGGAGGCTGTCCCAATGCTCGATCCGCTTGCGGATGACCTCTTCGTAACCCTCCGAGGTCGGCGCGTAGTAGATTTTATCGGTCGGCACATATTCCTGATCGACAAAATGCCCGTCGAAATCGTGGGCGTACTGGTATCCTTGATGGCCGAATTCCTTGGCCGCCCGCTTGTCCCCCGTGCTGCGCAGGTGCTTGGGCACCGGCAGGGTCCGCCCCTCCTTCACGTCCGCCGTCGCCGCCTCCAGCCCCAGATAGGCCGCGTTGCTCTTCGGCGCCGTCGCCAGATAGGTTGTCGCCTGCGCCAGGGCGATCCGCGCCTCCGGCATGCCCACGAAGTCCACGGCCTCCAGCGCCGCCACCGCCACGCTCAAGCCGCGCGGATCGGCGTTGCCGATGTCCTCGCTCGCCAAAATCACGAGCCGACGCGCCACAAACCGCGGATCCTCCCCCGCATAGAGCATCTTCGCCAGCCAGTACAACGCCGCGTTCGGGTCCGATCCCCGCACGCTCTTGATGAACGCCGAGATGGTGTCGTAGTGCCCGTCCTCGTCGTGATCGTACACCACGGCTTTCTTCTGGATGCTTTCCTCCGTCACCGCCCGTGTGATGTGGATGACGCCGGCCTCGTCGGGCACCGTCGTCAGCGCCGCGATTTCCAGTGCGTTCAGGGCGCGTCGCCCGTCCCCCTCGCAGACCGCCGCCAAATGCGCAACCGCGGCATCGTCCATCTCAATCTTCAGGTGCCCGAGCCCTTCGGGATGCACCAGTGCCCGACGCAGCAGCCGCGCGACCGCCTCCGTATTCAGCGGTTCCAACTGGAAAATCTGGCTCCGGGACGTCAGCGGGTTGTTGATGAAGAAGAACGGATTGTGCGTCGTCGCTCCGATCAGCGTGACCGCCCCCTCCTCCACGTAGGGCAACAGCACGTCCTGCTGGGCCTTGTTGAACCGGTGGATCTCGTCGATGAACAAAATCGTCTCGCGGCCCGACACCGCCCGGCGTTGTTTGGCCGCCTCCAGCGACTGCCGCAGCCCCGCCACGTTCGACAGCACCCCGCTCGACCGATCGAACGCCCGCCGCGTCGTCCGGGCTATCACCTCCGCCAGCGAGGTTTTCCCGCACCCCGGCGGGCCATAGAGGATGATACTCGACAGCCGGTCCGCCTCGATCGCGCGCCGCAACAGCTTCCCCTCGCCCAACATGTGGTCCTGTCCGACGATGTCCTCCAAGGTGCGCGGACGCATCCGCGCCGCCAGCGGTCGGCGCGAGGCATGGAGTTCCGGCGCATCCGCCGGCGGCTGTTCGAACAAATCGCTCATGGGAATTGCCGCACACGATGCCAAATCCCCGTCCCCTTTCCCACTCTTTTTCTTCGCGCCAGCCGGGGCAATGGGATAGTCTCCGTCCCCATGAAAACCAAGCTCCCCGTCTTTCTTTTTGCCCTCTATCTCATCGAGTTCGCGGCCTTGGCGATCCATCCGGTTTCGCGCCCCACCTGGATTTCCGAAAACGTCACGGTCGGGGTCGTCGTCGTTCCCCTCGTCTGGCTGTATCTCAAGGGCATCCGCTTCTCCAACACGGCCTATCTGCTCATGTCCGTGCTGATCTTCCTGCATACCATCGGCGGACACTATACCTTCTCGGAAGTGCCGTTTGGCTGGGTTACGGACCTGATCGGAGCCCAGCGCAACCATTTCGACCGCGTCGCCCATTTCTCCGTTGGCTTCTACGCCTATGCCCTTCTCGAATTCGCCGAAAGCCGCCGCCTCAGCACCCGCCGCGCGTTCAGCCTCGTGTTCGCCATCGCGGCCATCTTCGCCGTGGCCGGCCTGTTCGAGATCGTCGAATGGCTCTACGCCGTTGCCGCCGATCCGGTGGCCGGCGCCGAATTCCTCGGCTCGCAGGGCGACCTGTGGGATGCCCAAAAAGACATGCTGTCCGACGGGCTCGGAGCCATCCTGGCTTCCATCGCCTACCATGTCATCCATCGCAACCGGTTCCCGGATCCGCTCCCCGCTTGAATCCATCCGGGGGATTTGCATCGAAACGGAAATCTGCGATAGTGCCCCGCGATGCCGCATCCGCCCGGGTGGCGAAATGGCAGACGCAAGGGACTTAAAAT